>JABDNC010000225.1 GCA_013001165.1 Erythrobacter sp. | reverse complement strand
TCGGCGTATTGCTGCTGTGGGCCTTCGTGATCGCGATGGCGCTATTCGCCGCGATCCTGCCGTTTTTTCTGGGGCTATCCGTCGTGCTGCCGGTGCTGGGCCATGCGACATGGCACCTGTACCGGCGGGCTGTCGGCTAGTTTCTAGCGCGACGCGACCCTGAAACCCTAGTCGCGATTTTTCCAGAACCACCAGCGCTGTATTTCCAGCGCGCACCCCCAAAGTACTAAGGAAAGCACAATCAGGATGACAAGGTGGAAGGTCACCCCCGCTGCCAATTGCCACCAGGGGCTGTCAGCGCTCACACTGATCTGAAAGCAGCCGGATATCAGCAGAGGTTGACCAAATGCCGCTTTCCAGAGCCGCCATAAGGTTACACTAACCTGCAAAAGGACAAGCGGACCGCCCAGGACAATACAGAACATTCCGCTCCGGGTAGGCCGGCCTTCCTCTAACAGCTCATCCAGCGTGGACCAGATCATCCAGAGCCTTACACATCGTCCGCCGAGATCATTTCCTCGCGATCGATCTCGCCCGTCATCACTGCCACCGTCGTTGCCACGGCGGCATCGCCGCTGACGTTGGTGGTGGTGCGCATCATGTCCATGATCCGGTCGACACCCGCCACGAAGGCGATCGTTTCAAGCGGCACGCCGACCGCGCCGAAGACTAGCGCCATCATGATGAGGCCTGCGCCCGGGATTCCTGCCGCACCCACTGCGCCCAGCGTCGCGAGGATCGAGATCAGGAAATAGTCGCCCATCGTCAAATCGACGCCGAAGATCTGCGCGCCGAATAGCGTGGCGAGGCCCAAGTACATGGCCGTACCGTTCATGTTGATAGTCGCGCCCAGCGCGATCACGAAACTGGCGACAGAGTTTGAGACACCAAGATTACGCTCTGCGCAGCGCAGCGTCACCGGCAGCGTCGCATTGGAGCTGGCGGTCGAATAGCTCACTGCCATCGCGTCCACGATGCCGCGGAAGAAATCGCGCACGGGCAGCTTGGCGAGGAACTTGATCATACTGCCGTAGATGACCGCGATGATCAGCAGGCAGCCGATATAGTTAAGAGCCACAAGCTTGGAGAGCGCGATCAGCGCGTCCATGCCGAGCGTGCCGGCTACCCATGCCATCAGCGCGAACACGCCGAAGGGGGTCAGCTCCATGACGATCATGGTGACCTTCTGCATCACGACAGCACCGCTATCGAAGATCTTCTGGACCGGCTCGCCGTCCTTGCCCGCCATCAGGATGCCGATGCCGATCAGCAGCGAGAAGACGATCAGCGGCAGCACCGCCACGTCCGCCATCACCTGCACCGGGCTTTCGGGCACGATCGAGAGGATCATGTCGACTGCCGTGGTCGGATTGGGTTCGGGCGTCACGCCCTTCGCTATGGCCGAGGTATCCACGCCCGCGCCCGGCTGGACGAAAGTGCCAAGAGCAAGGCCCAGCCAGACCGCGATCTGGCCGGTGACGATGAACAGGATCATCGCCCGTCCGCCGACAGCGCCCAGCTTCCTGAGGTCGCCAATCGCCGCGACACCGGCCACGAGGCTGAAGAAGATCAACGGGACGACCAGCATCTTGATCGACTTGATGAAAAAGTCGCCGATCCACTTGATGCTTTCCGCTTCGGGGCCCCAGGCATAGCCGGTCAGCACGCCGAGGATGAGCGCCGTCAGCACGCGCTGCCACAGCGGAATTTCGAACCAGACCCTCAGCATTGTCGTCCCCTCACGTCCCGTATTCTCAAGCCAGCGCGTCTTTCGCGATCGCCGTGTAGATACGGCTTAGCGTGGAAAGGTCCTCGATGGCTACAGCCTCGTCGCGCTTGTGCATGGTAGCGTTGACGAGACCGAATTCGATCACCGGGCACACGGCACGCAGGAAGCGAGCATCCGAGGTGCCGCCGGTGGTGGAAGGCTCGGGATCGATGCCTGTTTCCGCCTTCACGGCGCGTGCGATGATGTCGCTGAACTCGCCCGGCGGGGTGAGAAAAGGCTCGCCCGAGATTATCGGCTTGGCAACGCCGCCATGCTTTTCGGCAATCGCGCCGACCATTTCCGAGAGCGAAGCACCCGAATGCTGGTCATTGAAACGTATCGAGATGCGCGCCTCGGCCTTCGCCGGGATGACATTATGCGCCATATTGCCGACTTCGAGATCAGTGATCTCGAGATTGGACGGCTGGAACCAGTCGGTCCCTTCGTCCAGGACCAGCGCGTCGAGTTCTGCGAGCATGGCGACGAGCTTGGGGATCGGATTGTCGGCGAGATGCGGATAGGCGACATGACCCTGCATTCCGTCGACCTCGAGCCAGATATTGACCGAGCCACGCCGCCCGATCTTCATCATGTCGCCGAGGCGGTTCACGCTTGTCGGTTCGCCAACGAGGCACAGGTCGGGCTGGTGGCCTTCCGCGCGCATGAAGTCGATCAGCGCGCGCGTGCCGTGAAGTGCGGGGCCTTCCTCGTCACCGGTGATGATGAAGCTGATCGTGCCCGCGTCTTGTGGCACGTGCTTCACCGCCTCGACCATGCAGGCGATCGCGCCCTTCATGTCGACCGCGCCGCGTCCGTAAAGCAGTTCGCCGCGCACCTCTGGTGCGAAGGCATCGGAAGCCCAGCCGCCACCGGGCGGGACGACATCGAGGTGGCCGGCAAAGGCGAAATGCTTCGAACCTTCTGGGCCTTTTCGAATCGCAAAGAGGTTCTCGACCGGCGCTTCGGGCGTGCCTTCCTCGCCATCGCCGCGGGTGAAGCGACTCACCTCGAAGCCGAGCGGAGCGAGCATCGCTTCCATCTCATCGAACACGCTGCCGGTTGCGGGGGTGACGCTTTCGGCACCCATCAGGCGCTTGGCTAGATCAAGGACTTCGGTCATGCTGGCAGCGCTAGCAGGAGTACGCGCAGATGCCCAAGCTCGATCTCGACGCCATCCCCCAGACCAATGCGACCGGATATCCTCCGCCCTATGACGAGGACGTTGCGGGCCGCAATTACCGCCGCCTTGCGCCAGAGGCAGGGTTGACCAAGCTGGGGGCGAGCCATGTCGTGCTCGACCCGGGCGCCTATTCCTCGCAGCGGCACTGGCACGAGGGGCAGGACGAGCTCGTAATCATGCTTCAAGGCGAGGCGACCCTGATCGAGAACGATGGCGAAATCCCCGTCGGGCCGGGCGATATCCTCGCCTGGCCTGCGGGCGAGAAGAACGGCCACCGGCTGCACAATCGCGGTGATATCCCTTGTGTCTTCATCGCAATCAGCGGCGGGGATCGCGACGAGGACCGGGGAGAATATCCCGATATCGACATGGTCTTCACGCCCGAAGGCTATTTCAAGAAGGACGGCTCGCCCTACCCGACCAAGCGCGTTCCCTAATTACGCTCAGGCTCGGGCAGAGATCCTGGCGCGAAGGCACCTTCAAGATATTCAGCGATACGAATGCCCGCCTGCGCCACGCGTTGGCGCGAGATGGGTATCGCGCGCTCGATGTCTTCCTGCGTCAATGCAGTCTCGTCGGGGAGGTCTTCGCCCGCGCAAGCGGGACGATCGAAGGCGTTGGGGTAGACGAAATCGCGGCTCGTCTGCCAGCTTTCGCGGCCCCATTCGTCCGGATTGCCGCCGCCCAGTTCGGCACGTTCCTCGGCGGAATAGCGGCGAACGATGGGCTCGGGCGCCGAGGTGATCGCACGTTCGGCCAGCGGTCCGTCCCAGATCCAGTGCAGGTTGAGACCGGGCGCGATGCCGTAGGCGGTGTCGATGTCGTTGCCGCCGCGATCGTCGTGATCGCCCGAATGGAGCGGCATGTGCACATCGCCGATGAAGTGGACCATGAAGGCCAGCGCCTCGAGCCGGATATGCGCTGGCAGGCTCTCGTCGGCCAGCAGGCGCTGGCTGCGTTCGATTTGCGCGGTCACGCAATTTCCGCCCGAACAGTTGCGGCGCGGGTTGTAGGCTTCGCACACGGGCGCCGTGCGGTAATGCCAGGCGGCGGTATAGCCCCAGCGCCAGCGGGTCCGGCGCACGCAATCGGGCCAGACGCTCGCGTCCTCGAGACTGGCGAGATCGCATTCGGGCGTGCCCAGTTTGGGCGCAGCGCGCAGCAACCGTTCGATCTTCGCGCGCGTTTCGGGCGTCACGTTCTCCAGCGCGATTTCCGCCGTCGTGCGGTGCGCGAAGAAGCCCCATGCGTGGGCCTGTGCCGGAAGCAGCGCGAGCAGCGCCGCCAGTGCGATCAGGAAACGGTTTCGTATTGCTCGATGACCCATTCTTCGTTTTCCGATGCTTCGATCCACGCTTTCATCCAGTCGTGCTCCCACACCGCCTGCATATATGCGGCGGCGAAGCCCGGGACGGGGATCTGGTAACTGATGAACCGCGACACGACGGGCGCGAAGAAGATGTCCGCTGCTCCGAAGGTGCCGAAGAGATAGGGACCGCCGCTGCCGAAGCGGCTGCGCGCTTCGGCCCACAGGCCAAGTATGCGCAGGATGTCGGCCTTGCACGCCTCGCTCGGCTCGAACCCGTCGAAGCGCTTGCGCACGTTCATCGGGCATTCGCTGCGCAGCGCGGAATAGGAGCTGTGCATCTCGGCGACCATGGATCGCGCCATGCCGCGCGCCGCATCCTCTTTCGGCCAGAAGCGGTCGCGGCCGACCTTGTCGGCGAGGTATTCGAGCATGGCGAGACTGTCCCACACCACGATCTCGTCATCCCACAGGAGCGGGACCTTGCCGTGGCTGGGCTGGATGTCGTCGCCTCTCTTGCTGGCTTCCCAGTTTTCGCCGAACAGCGGCACGACGATCTCCTCGAACGACAGCCCCGACTGCTTGGCCGCAAGCCAGCCGCGCAGGCTCCAGCTCGAGTAGTTCTTGTTGCCGATGATGATTTTCATGCGGGCTCCACCTTTCGCATCTGCCTTGCGCCCTAGGCGTTCATCAATGCGCTGTCGAGCCTGAACAATGGAACGCCTGGAACACAGTCCTGAAAGGTATTCCGCCACGATGGCGCGCGCCTGTTCGGGAGTGATATCTTCGGTCATGGCAAAGGCGTTGCACGGCGCATCGGGAGTAGGAAAACCGTTTGTTGCAGCCTATGCTAACACCATGAGCCTGCGCCCCTTCCACCTCGCCTTTCCCGTCCGCGACCTTGCCGAAGCCCGCGCTTTCTATGGCGGCCTGATGGGCTGTGCTGAAGGCCGTTCATCGGACGAGTGGATCGACTTCGATTTCTACGGCCACCAGATCGTCGCGCATACAGGCGGCGAGGCCGGCGACCGCGCAAGCAACCCGGTCGACGGGCACGATGTCCCCGTGCCGCATTTCGGCGTGGTACTGACGATGGAGGACTGGCACGCGCTGGCCGACCGGCTGGTTGCGGCAGGCGTCGAATTCGCCATCGAACCGACGATCCGCTTCAAGGGCCAGCCGGGCGAGCAGGCCACTATGTTCTTCCGCGATCCGAGCGGTAATGCGCTGGAGATGAAGGCCTTCGCCGACGACGCGATGCTGTTCGCGCGCTAGGCGTCCGCAAGGCCTTTCCAACTCAGCGCCAGTCGGGTCCGAAGATCTCGAAACCACGCGTTTCGAGCTGGTCGAGAACGCCGCCTTCTTCTGCCAGCACACGCAGCGGCACGACCGCGAGCGTCACGCCCGTATCGGCAGCCGCATCTGCAATCATGCCGGTCCACTGGTCGCGGATTTCCTCACCCAGATCGTCATCGGTCCACGGCCAGCAGGTCCCAAGCGCAATTTCCAGCGGGTTCGCCATCACGCCCGCAACATCGAACCTGCGCCACGCATTGCCGCGCGCCTCGATCACTTCGGCCCCCGCTTCGACGGCGGTTATCGCCGCCATCAGGCAGGGGATGTGGCTCGCCGGTTCCGCCTCGGCGAGATCGTCGAGGAGGTCTTCGCCGCGAAACCGCTCGGGTCGCGTGATCGGGACATCGGCCCGCTTCGCCGCCTTGCGTACGATATCGGTCGCGTCCTTCGTGGTGTCATCATCGAAATCCAGCCGCCGCGCGAGCAGGTCGAAGGATGTCATGAGGAAGCTGCGCCGGTCGTAGTCGATGTCGTAATCGGCTTCGAGCGCAGCCAACCGCGCGCGCTGTTCTTGCGAAAGGTAATCGCCGGCAGTCGTGCGATCGGGAAGTTTGGTGATCTTGCCGCCGCTGAAGATCATCCGGAAAACATCGCCGGGCGAGAATTTCGGGGCCGCGCGCAAAATTACCCGGCCGGATTCGGCGGTGGCTTCCTCCAGCCGCTCGGGCTGCCACGGCGTGGCCTTCGGGACGGCAGCGATCTCGCCGACAAGAATGATTGTCCCCGTCGGCGTATCGATGGTCCACATCGGCGCGCCCGAACGCTGCGCGGTAACGACGATCTCGTTTTGCGCAGCAGGGGTCTGGGAAACAGCAGGGGCTGCCAATAGCGAGACGGCGGCAAGACCCGCAGCGGCGAATGACTTGGAGATCATGCGCGCTGGCCTAGCGAGCGACGCATAGACGGTATCTGAATGGGAGAAGGCGGGTGGTGGTCCGGCAGCGGATCAGACGCCGGCATCCTGCAACAGTGCGGCGCGAAGCTCGCCGATCCCCATGCCCTTCTCGCTCGAAGTGACGTGGATATGCGGAAAGGCAGCGACATGCTTCTTCGCTTCGGCCTCGACCGCGGCGACGGTCTTCTCCAACTCGCTCGCCTTGATCTTGTCGGCCTTGGTCATGACCACGCGATAGCCTACCGCGGCCTCGTCGAGCATCTTCATCATCTCGCGGTCGACGTCCTTCAGCCCGTGGCGACTGTCGACAAGCACGAGATTGCGAACCAGCACCTGCCGCCCGCGCAGGTAGGTCTTCACGAGGTTCTTCCACTTCTCGACGACTTTCACCGGCGCCTTGGCAAAGCCGTAGCCAGGCATGTCGACGAGACGGAACAGTGTTGGCTCGCCCACTTCGAAGAAGTTGAGTTCTTGCGTGCGTCCAGGCGTCACCGAGGCGCGCGCGATCTTCTTGCGGCCCACCAGCGCGTTCAGGAGCGAGCTCTTGCCCACATTCGAGCGGCCCGCGAAGGCAATCTCGGGCACGGTGGGCTCGGGCAGGAATTTCAGCTGCGGGGCCGAGAGGAGGAAATCCACCCGACCCGAAAACAGCTTGTTCGCGCGCCGTTCCAGCTTGGCCAGTTCGGCGGCTTCTTCGTCTGTCACGTGCGCTATCCTACTTTTCGGCCTTGGCCGCAGCAGCAGCCTTCTCGGCCTTCTCCTTCTCGGCCGCCGCCTTCAATTGCGGATGCTTCGAGTAGAGATATTTCTGCTGTGCGAGCGTGAGGATGTTCGAAGTTACCCAGTAGAGCAGCAGGCCTGCGGCAAACGGGGCCATGATGAACATCAGCACCCAGGGCATGATCGCGAAGACCTGCTGCTGGACCGGGTCCATCGCCGACGGGTTCAGCTTGAAGGTCAGCCACATCGTCACACCGAGCAGCACCGCGAGCACGCCGATGGCAAGGAAGCTCGGCGGCGTGAACGGCAGCAGGCCGAACAAGTTGAGGATGGTCGCTGGATCGGGTGCCGAAAGGTCGCTGATCCAGAGGAAGTTCTGGTGGCGCATCTCGATCGCGAGGTAGAGCACCTTGTAGAGCGCGAAGAAGATCGGGATCTGCAGGATCAATGGCAGGCAGCCGGCCAGCGGATTGACCTGCTCTTCCTTGAACAGCTTCTGCATTTCCTGCTGCTGCTTGACGCGGTCGTCCTTGTACTTTTCCTGCAGCGCTTTCATCTTCGGCTGGATCGCCTTCATGCCCGCCATCGAAGCGAACTGCTTCTGCGCGATGGGGAACATCAGGCCGCGCACGATGATCGTGAGGATGATGATCGCGACACCGAAATTGCCGACCAGCTCGAAGATGTTCTTGAGCAGCCACAGCAGCGGCTTTTCGAACCAGCGGAACCAGCCCCAGTCGATCGCGAGGCCGAACTGCGGGATGCCCGCGTCCTGGTAG
>JABDNC010000221.1 GCA_013001165.1 Erythrobacter sp. | reverse complement strand
GGTCGGCGCCGACCCGGAACTGTTCGATACTGACCGTGAGGTTATCGCCCAGCCGTCTGCGCAAAGCTCGCGAAATGTCGGCATTGGCATCGGCATCGAACTCCGGAGTGAGGACTGTCGCCGTAATGCGCAACGGCTGGCTGTCCCAATCGATGGCCTGTTCGCTTATGCGGGCACGCTCGTCGAATTCGGCCTCGATCGTGTTCGTCACGATCCGCTGCGCGTTTGCTTCCCATGCGATCTGGCGCAGCGACAGTCCAAGCGGGATCGCCATGGTCACGAAGATCACGAAAATGCCGACGTTCTGGAACCACCCCTGCCGGGTCGAGAGCGAGGTTCGGAAACCATAGATTCTGGCCATGAGCGTGGCAGTGAGCGCAATGGTCAGGAAGTTGGTGATGAACAGTCCGAGCGCGCCGAAGAAAACGGTCCAGTTGAATGTGGCGAGGCCGAAGCCGACGACTGCCAGCGGTGGCATCAAGGCAGTCGCGATGGCGACGCCGACGATCGTACCCTCACGTCCGCGGATCATGGCGTAGGAACCCGCTATCGAGGAAAACAGCGCCACCATCAGGTCGAGCAGGTTTGGACGGGTGCGCGCGGCGATTTCCTCGGTCACCGTCTGCAGCGGCGATACCAGAACGATGAGCGCGGAGAACAAAATTGCAGCAATACTGCCAAGCGCTAAAGAGCGCGCGCTGATACGAAGCCATTTCTGCTTGCCAGTCGCGAGAGCGAAACCGACACCGAGAATCGGGCTCATCAGCGGCGAAAGAAGCATGGCCCCGATCACGACTGCGCCCGAGGACAGCAGAAGTCCGAGGATGGCAATGCCCGCCGACATCAGGGTCATCAGGAAGTATCGTGCCGTCGCCGGGCATTCGAGCGCGACCTTGGCGACAACTGCCTTGTGATCGACGTCGCTGATTATTTTGTCGCGCCAATAGCGGCGCAGCGGGGCGATCGAGCGCCCAATGGGTGAATAGACCCACCGCGCGACGCGTTCGGATTGCTCGGTACTGGAGGGACTAGCGGACTGCGTGTTCATCGCCCTCCCTTAGATGGGATTTCCGTCCTGGTCGCGAAAAATCTCGCGGCGGCCGACGTGGTTGGCAGGACCGACGAGGCCTTCTTCCTCCATGCGTTCGATCCAGTTGGCAGCGGTGTTGTAACCGACCTTCATCTGGCGCTGGAGCCAGCTGCCGGACGCCTTCTGGTTCTCGATCACGATCTGGCATGCCTGGCGATACTTACGCTCTTCGGGATTGTCGCTAGCCGTGAACTCGTCCTCGAAGTTGAACCCGCCATCCTCGGGCTCCTCGGTGACCGCGTCGACATAATCGGGCTTGCCCTGCGCGCGCCAGTGATCGGCCACACGCTCGACCTCGTCGTCGCCCACGAAGGGGCCGTGGACACGCACAGTCGCACCGGTGTTCGGCTTGTAGAGCATGTCGCCCTTGCCGAGCAGCTGCTCGGCGCCCTGCTCGCCAAGGATGGTGCGACTGTCGATGCGGCTCGTCACCTTGAAGCTGATACGCGTCGGCAGGTTGGCTTTGATGACGCCGGTGATGACGTCGACCGAGGGGCGCTGCGTCGCCATGATTAGGTGGATGCCGGCAGCACGGCTCTTCTGCGAAAGGCGCTGGATCAGCACCTCGATTTCCTTGCCGACCGTGACCATCAGGTCGGCCAGCTCATCGACGATCAGCACGATCAGCGGCAGCGGTTCGTAATCGAGCTGCTCTTCTTCATACAGCTCCTCTCCGGTCTCGGGATCGAAGCCGGTCTGGACGCGGCGACCGAGCGGCTTGCCCTTCTCCGCGGCCTTGCGAACCTTCTCGTTGAAGCCCGCGATGTTGCGCGAGTTCACGCTGCTCATCATGCGGTAGCGCTTCTCCATCTCCTCGACCGCCCATTTGAGCGCACGGACGGACTTGGCCGGTTCGGTCACCACCGGGCTTAGGAGATGCGGAATATCGTCGTAGGTCTTGAGCTCGAGCACCTTCGGATCGATCAGGATCAGGCGGCACTCGTCGGGTGTGAAGCGGTAAAGCAGCGACAGCAGGATCGCGTTGAGGCCCACCGACTTACCCGAACCGGTCGTACCTGCCACCAACAAGTGAGGCATGGCGGCAAGGTCGGCGATGATCGGTTCACCCGCGATATCCTTGCCGAGGATCATCGGCAGGCTGCCCCGATGATCGACGAAGGCGGCGGAGGTCGCGAGCTCCTTGTAGCTCACCATCTGGCGGTCGGCATTCGGCAGCTCGATCCCGATCACGGTCTTGCCCGGAATCGGCGAAACGCGCGCGCTGATCGCGCTCATGTTGCGGGCGATGTCTTCGGCAAGACCGACCACGCGGCTCGCCTTGATGCCGGGTGCGGGCTCCAGCTCGTACATCGTCACGACCGGGCCGGCGCGCACTGCGGTGATCTCGCCCTTCACGTTGAAATCGTCGAGCACGTTCTCGAGCAGGCGCGCGTTCCTCTCGAGCGCGATCTTGTCGAGCTTGGGCGCATTGTTTTCGGGCTGGTCGGTCAGCAGTTCATGGCTCGGCAGCTGGTAGCTGGCGAACATGTCGCGCTGCTTGGCCTTGGCCGGACGCGACTGCGCGGGAGCGGAAACCGGATCGGCGATCTCGGGAGCACGGCGCACCTCGCGCACCGGTGCATCCTCGTCCGCGTCATTGTCATCGGTGATCGCGGCGCGCTTGGCGCGCCTCTGCTTCTTCGGGGCAAGCGGAAGCTCGATATCCGAAGTGTCGGGCTTGCGCCGGAGCATTTCCGGCAGGGTAAAGAATTGCGCCCAGTCGATCGCGAAGACCTTGGTTACCAGCGCCAGCCCGCCGCCCAGTGCGACCAGCCCCAGAGCCCCTATGATCCAGCCCGAAAACTCGCCGCCGAAACGCGTCGCGACGGCATCGATGCCGCCTGCACCGAGCAGCCCGGCCAGCCCTCCGGCACCTGCGGGAAAAGGGCCCGGACTGCCTTCGAACAGGAGCGAGATGACCGTTCCCAGAAGCAGCATGGCCAGTATGAGCAGCGCGAAAGGGCTCCACCACTTGCCGGGCGTTTCTTCTTCTTCGGGATCTTCGACCCCGGTCCACAGGCGGCGCGCCGAAATCCAGAGCAGGGGCAGCAGGAGCAGCGCGGGCAGGCCGAAAATGAAATAGGCGCGTTCGGACGCCCATGCGCCGCTAAGACCCATCCAGTTTCCGATCTGCGATCCATCGGCAGCGGTCGACGGGCTGGGGTCGGTCTGCGTGTAGCTGACCAGCGCGAGTGCGAGGAACAGCAGCAGCGCGAACAACACCCCGCTGCCGGCCATATGCGTGGCGCGCCGCAGCGACCGGCGGAAAGCCGCCCGCCAATCGGGTTTGGCGCCTGCGCGCGTTGCCATTCGTATTTCCCCTAATCCGTCGAGAGAGCGCAGTATGAATCCTCGGAGAGTCCGAGGTCAAGGCATGTTCGTCGAGCCGAGTCCGTCGATCGCGCCCCAGCGCGGCCAGTCGAGTTCGTCAGCCCGCTCCGCAGTCATGCCGCCAAGCGCGATAACGGGCAGCGGCGACTGCTGCGCCAACACATGAAATCCGTGCACGCCGAGCGTCGCCGCGCCCGGGTGAGAGGCGGTCGGGAAGACCGGTGACAGGAAAATACCGTCGGCACCGGCAGCGAGTGCGTGCTCGATCTCGTCGCCGTCATGGGCAGTGGCGAGTTTCAGGCCCTCGCCCAATCGCTCCGCCGGACCATAGCTGCCGTCTGCACCCCAGTCTTCGTCACCTGACAGGATGATCGTATGGCCACGGGATCGCGCGATAGTTGCAAGATCGTCGAAACGCGCGCGCCTTGGCGTTGGGTCGAGGTGATAATGCCGGAACACGAAACCCGAGCCGCGCGGCAGTGCGCGCAAGGTATCCTCGAGCCCAGCATCGTTGCGTGCATCGCTCAGGAGCCAAAGCAGGGGGAGGGACTGGCGTGTCGTCACATCTCGGCTATAGCGCGCCCACGATGGAAAAGGCAGACACTCCTCTCGCACAGGTCCGCAGCAATATCGCGGTGGTTTGCAAACGCGCCCGGCGCGATCCCGGCGAGGTTACGCTGGTTGCGGTCAGCAAGCGCCACAATGCCGCGACGATCGAACCGCTCCTGCTCGAAGGACACCGTCATTTCGGCGAGAACCGCGTGCAGGAAGCGCAAGAGAAATGGCCCGCGCTGCGCGATGCGCATCCGGGCGTGCAATTGCATCTCGTAGGTCAGTTGCAGTCGAACAAGGCCGAAGATGCCGCCGCGCTGTTCGACGCGATCCATTCGCTCGACCGGCCCAGCCTCGTGAAGGCGCTGGCCAAGGCCTTCGACAAGACCGGACGGCAAGTGCCGTGTTTCGTGCAGGTCGATGTGGGCGACGAACCGCAGAAGGGTGGCTGCCCGGTCGGCGAACTGCCCGCTCTGATCAAGCAGGCCCGCGACGCCGATATCCCGCTGGCCGGCCTCATGTGCCTGCCGCCGGCCGATATCGAGCCTGCGCCGTTCTTTGCTTTCCTCGACAAGCTCGCCCGCGATCACGGGCTCGAAGGACGCAGTATGGGTATGAGCGGCGACTACGAGACGGCGATCATGCTCGGTGCGACGTATGTGCGCGTCGGCACTGCCCTGTTCGGCGAGCGCCCTTCCTGAACCGCCAGCCTCGCGCTCGAGAAGCGAAGCGGTAGCGCCAGATTTCGCGCTCAAGCAGCAAAGCGGTAGCGCACAAAAAAAGGGGCGCCCGAAAGCGCCCCTTTCCCGTTTTTCAGATGCTGAGTTCGATCAGAATTCGAACATCGCTTCGACACCGACCTGACGGCCCTTAGCCAGCGGCGAGAGCGTGCCGGCTGCCGGGAAGAAGCCGAAGGGCTCGTTCACGCCGTTGCTCAGCGGACCGCCGAAGGGCAGCTGCGTATCGCCACCGGCCTGGACCTGGTCGAGCAGGTTCTTGCCGTAGAGCGAGAAGCTGAGGCCTTCCATCGGAGTATCCCAAGTGATGTTGGCGTCGAGGTTCTGCGCTTCCTGGATGTAACCGAAGTTGTTGTCGGTATACGCGAACTCGTCACGGAACTGGTAGTTCACGCGGGTCGTGATCGTGCTGTCACCAAGGTACAGTTCGTGGATCGCGCCCACGCCCCAGGTGATCGGGGGAACGCGCGGCAGCGACAGCGCCAAGTCGGCATCGTCGATGACACCGTCGCCCGAGATGTCGAACGCAACGCTGTCGTATTCCGCATCGATCACGCCGAGGTTGGCGGTGAACAGCAGCCCGTCGGTAACACGCATGCGCGCCTCGCCTTCGAAGCCGAGGATCGATGCATCTGCCGTGTTGAGAATGAACTGCGAGACACCTGCGGTCGGGCTCGACTGGTTCACTTCGCGCTGCATGTCCGAAATGTCGGTGTAGTAGACCGCAGCATTGAGCGTGAATGCGCCGTCGTCCGACTGGAACTTGCCGCCCAGCTCGTAATTGTCGACCTTCTCTTCGTCGAAGGAGAAGTTGCCGCCCGTTGCCGGGACCACGACATTTTCGAACACGGTCGCGTTGGTGATGCGGAAGTTGTAGCCGCCCGAACGATAACCGCGGGTCCAGTGCGCATAGACCTGGCCCTTGCCGAATTCGTACTGCAGGCCAAGCTTCGGCGACCAGTTGCTCCAGCTGTTGCTGTCGGTGAAGCCGTTGTTCTCGGTCGGGATGAAGGGGTTGGTGCCGCTCGTCGGGCAGGTACCGTCGACCACCGAACACTCGGGACGCGGACGGATGTAGGTGACGCCTGCATCCTTTTCCTCGCGGCTCCAGCGGATACCGGCGATGACCGAAAGGGCGTCGGTGAGGTAAAACTGGCCGTTTGCGAACGCGCCGAGAACCTGATGATCCTGGCTACCGCCACCGTAGAAGGTCAGGGGCGAAAGCGGCGGAAGGTCGCGGATTTCGGTGTAAGCGATCGACTGGTCGAAGAAGAAACCACCCACGGTCAGGTCGAAATTGTTGCCCGAGATCGCATAGCGAAGCTCGTTCGAAATCTGGTCCTGTTCGGTCTGGGTGTCCGAATGGAAGCCGAAGAAGGGCAGCGAGTCGATGTCGCCACCGGTCACCGCTTCATAGGAACGATAGCCGAAGATGTTTGTCAGAGTACCCGGGCCGACGTCGAGTTCTGCGGTGACCGATCCGGTCCAGATCTCGTTGTCATAGAAGCCGGGGAAATCGATCGAGAAATCGAAGGTGTCACGGCGGAAGAGGCCGCGGTTCTGACCGGAGGGGCCATCGCCTTCCGAGGTGAAGTAATCGAGCTTACCGCGGATCATCAGGCCGCCGAAGCGGCCTTCGAGCGCGCCGCGCAGGATCTTGGTTTCGGCTTCACCATGGTTCTCGCCGTCGAACAGATTGGTGAAGTAACCTTCGTCCTTGTTGTAATAGCCACCCAGCTTGAACAGCAGGGTGTCTTCGACGATCGGGCCCGAGATAACGCCGCTGACGGTGTAGTTAGAACCACCGCGGCCGCCATCGACCCACGGGCCATCAACCGAAGCGCGGAACTTGCCGCTGAATTCGTCGGTCGGGTTACCGGTGTTGAGTAGCACTGCGCCGCCGGTCACGTTGCGGCCGAACAGCACGCCCTGCGGACCGCGCAGGATTTCCACGCTGTCGAGGTCGAACACGTCGAACACGACACCGCCGTTGAAGCCGAGATAGACGCCATCGACGAAGACGCCGACCGTCGGGTCGATCGAGGGGATCGAGGAGTTGATGCCGAGACCGCGGATCGAGAAGTTCGCCGTGCCGCGGCTGGTGCCGATCTGGTCGAGCGAAACGTTCGGGGCCGAATAGGTCAGCGACTGGACATCGCGAACCTTGAGCGCGTCGAGACTGGCGGAATTGAACGCGGTCACGGCAAGCGGGATGTCCTGCACGTTCTCCGGGTTCTGAGTCTTGGTGCCGGTGACGATGATCGTGTTGAGCGCATCGATGCCGCGGGCCGGGGTTTCGTCCGCAGTGCCGTCGTCCTGGACGACCGTGTCGGTATCGTCGTCGGTATCCTGCGCCATTGCGGCTTGCGGTAGAAGCGTGAAGCCGGCACCGAGAAGTGCAAGCGTGCGCAACGATAGAGTTGTGGATCGCATTGGGGGTCTCTCCTTTGGGGTATCTCTCGCAAGAATCAGTGGCCGATTTGCAACCTAACTGCAACAATCAAACCACGAACGGCTGTCAGGCGTCTTCCAACCGTGCCTGTAATGCATCACCTGCCGCCTCGACGAGCCTCGCTTCGAGGCGGTTCTGGCGCTCGCCCTCGACCAGCTTCCCACCGGTGAGATCGGTCACATAGAAAGTGTCGACCGCACGTTCGCCGTAGTTGGTGATGTGGGCCGAATGAACCACCAGGCGGCTCTCGAACAGGACCCTCGCCAGCCGATTAAGCAGCGCGGGACGATCGCGTGCATTGACTTCGATCACCGTAAAGCGGTTCGATGCCTTGTTGTCGAACAAGACGCGCGGAGAAACGTCGAACGCCTTGGATCGACTGTGCGGCAGGGGCCGCTGGGCCAGTTTCGGTGTCAGGTCGATCCGGTTGGCGAGCGCATCGGAGATGCTCTGCTCGATCCGTCGAAGCTGCTGGTCTTCGCGGAACGGGGCACCGTGCGGATCCTGCACGAGGAAGTTGTCGAGCGCCCAACCCGTGCGCGAGGTATGGATGCGCGCATCGATGATATTGCCGCCGGCAAGATGGATGCCGCCCGCGATGCGGTAGAACAGGCCTGGGTGGTCCGAGGCGATAACCGTGACCAGCGTCGCCCCGCGCGCCTCGTAGTATTCGCAATGAACCGAAAGTTCGTGCTCGAGATCGCGGGCAGCGGCGTAGTGAACGAGGTTGAGCGCGATGATATCGACCGGTTCGGCAATCCAGTAGGCATCGTCGAAGGTCTTGCCGAGTTCCTCCACCAGCCCGGCCTTCTCGCCAAGCAATTCTCCGACCTGCCGCCTCTTCGCGGCGACCTTTTCCTTGCGACCGTGCCGCATATGGCCGAGCCGCATGCGTTCGGACGAGCTGTCATAAAGCTCGCCGAGCAACTGACCCTTCCAACTGTTCCACGTGCCGGGGCCAACCGCTCGAATATCGACCGCCGTCAGGATCGCGAGATGGCGCAGGCGTTCGACGCTCTGCACCTGCGAGACGTAATCCTCGATCGTCTTGGGATCGGTGAGGTCGCGTTTCTGCGCGGTATGGCTCATCAGCAAGTGGTTGAGCACCAGCCACGAAACCAGCTCGGTTTCGCTCTTTGTCAGGCCGAAACGCGGGCATAGCTCGAGCGCGACTTCGGCGCCGAGTTCGGAGTGATCCCCACCGCGACCCTTGGCGATATCGTGCAGGAGCGCGGCCACGTAGGCTACACGCCGTGAACTGACCTTGTGGATCAGGCGGGTGGCGCGCGGGTGATCGTCCTTGAACTCGCCCTTCTCGATCTTGCTCAACAGGCCAATGGCGCGGATCGTGTGCTCGTCCACCGTATAGTGGTGGTACATGTCGAACTGCATCTGCGCGTTGACCTTGCCGAAATCGGGCACGAAGCGGCCGAATACGCCAGTTTCGTTCATCCAGCGAAGGACCATTTCGGGGTCGTTGCGACCACAAAGCAGCTCTAGGAACAGCGCATTGGCGCGCTCGTCCTCGCGCACGTCATTGTCGATCAGCTTCGCGTCGCGATCGGCCTGGCGCATTGTTTCGGGGTGGATCTCCAGCTCTTCGGCCTCGGCGATCTGGAAGATTTCGATGAGCCGCACCGGGTCCTTGCGGAACCAGTCGTCCGAAGGCGCGGCGATCCGCCCGCCGAAGACGCGATAGCCCTTCACGAGGCGCGGCTTCGGCCGGAAACCGGCAAAGAACCCTTTGCGGGCCGCGTTCTTCGCCAAATCGTCCTCGATATGGGCGAGGAAGACCCCGGTGAGGCTGCCGACGCGCTTGGCCTGCAGGAAATAGAACTGCATGAAGCGCTCGACCTTGCTCTTGCCCGGGCGGTCGGCGAAATTCATCCGCTCGGCCACCTGCCGTTGCAGGTCGAAGGTCAGGCGGTCTTCGGCGCGCCCTGTCATGATGTGCATGTGGCAGCGCACTGCCAGTAGGAAGCGTTCCGCACGGCGGAAGCTGCGATATTCGACCTGCGTCATCAGGCCGGTGTCGACCAGCTCGGCAGCACTGCTGACGCGGTGGATGAACTTACCGATCCAATAGAGCGTTTGCAGGTCGCGCAGGCCGCCCTTGCCATCCTTTACATTCGGTTCGACCACATAGCGGCTGTCCCCCAACCGCTTGTGGCGCGCATTGCGCTCTTCCAGTTTCTGCGAAAGGAAAGCGCGCTCGTTCCCGTCGACGACCTCGCGTGTGTAACGCCGCTCGCCTTCCTCGTAGAGGTCGCGATCACCCCAGACATACCGTCCTTCGAGAAGCGCCGTCCGGATGGTGAGGTCGTCTCTGGCCAGACGGATCGCCTCGTCCAGAGTGCGCGTGGAATGGCCGACCTTCAGGCCGAGGTCCCACAGCAGGTAAAGCATCGCCTCGACCACCTGCTCGCACCAGGCATTGCGGCGTTCGCCAACAAGGAACGCGATATCGACGTCGGAATGCGGCGCCATCTCGCTGCGACCATATCCGCCCACCGCCATGATCGCGAGCCTTTCGCCCGCGCTGCGATTGGCATTGGGATAGGTGTGCTGCGTCACATATTCGTGGATCACGCGCACCAGTTGGTCGATCAGGAAGGAATAGCCTCCCGCCACGGCATGACCTGCCGAGGGACGCGCATCCAGCCGCCCTTCCATTTCCGTCCTGCCGGCCTCGAGCGCGCGCTTGAGCGCTTCGACGACCGGCAGGCGCGATTTATCGCCGTGCTGGGCGACCAGCGCCTCGATCTCGGAAGCAAGCTTGCGCCTGTCGATAATCGCGCGCTGGTCGGGGATACGCGTCGTGCTCAACTCGGAACGTAATCCTTGGCGTACATGGTCTTGACCGTGCGCTTGTCGACCTTCTGCGTGCCGAGGCGCGGAAGCTGTTCGTCGGCCTTCCAGATCACGCTCGGGATCTTGAAGGGCGCGATATGCTCGCGAAGGAATGCCTGCAGGTCTTCCTTAGACAGCTCCTTGCCCGGATGTGTGAAATAGACTGCGGCCGGGACCTCCCCGAAGCGTTCGTCGGGCACGCCGAAGACGCTGCATTCGGCGATCGCGTCATGCGCGTAGATCGCCTCTTCAACCTCGATGCAGGAGATGTTTTCGCCGCCGCGAATGATGATGTCCTTCTTGCGGTCGACGATGAAGAGGTAGTTGTCCTCGTCGAGATAGCCGAGGTCGCCGGTGCGGAAGTACGCATCATCGGTATAAGCGGAAGCGGTTGCTTCCTCGTTCTTCCAGTAGCCGAGGAAATTCGCCGCCGAACGGATGCAAACCTCGCCCACTTCGCCCTGAGCGAGCTTGTTGCCATCGTCGTCGAGGATCGCGAGATCGACCAGCGGCTTGGACGGCATGCCGGTCGAACCGGGCTTGGCCATGTAGTTTTCATTGAGATTGCCGCAGCCCACCGCATTGGTTTCGGTGAGGCCATAGCCCAGCAGCGGGAAGCCTTCGGGGAAGGCGTCCTTGATCTTCTTCACATGCTCGGGCGGACGCGCAGAGCCGCCTGCGGCAAAGCTCTTGCACTCGGAAAGGTCGTATTTGTCCTTGTCTGGATGCGTCGCCATTTCATAGCTCATCAGCGGCACGCCTACGAAATAAGTGACCTTTTCTTCCGCGAGAAGGCGCAGCGCTTCACCAGCGTCCCATTTGGGCATCAGCACCAGCTTGCGGCCCATCGCGAAGCTTTGCAGGAACAGCGGAACCTCGCCGGTGACGTGGAACAGCGGCACGGCGACCAGAGCGCTGGGCTGGACTGTCGGCGCTTCGCCCTTTTCGGACAGCAGACCGAGGATCATGGCGGTCTGCGCGACGTAGTTCATCACGCCCGAGACGACGCCGAGGTGATCCGAATAGGCGCCCTTCGGATGGCCGGTCGAACCCGAAGTGTATAGAATAGTGGCAAGATCGTCGGGGCCGAGTTCGCCCAGCATCTTCATCGCGGTATCGCCTGCTTCCCAGATCGGGGCGAGGCCTTCGGACGGAACGCCATGGTCGAATACGACAATCTTGGCCTTCACCGCATCACCGTCGATACGCGCAGCGCGCTGGGCATCGGCGAGGACCAGCGAACATTCGCACAGGTCGATGCCGTAAGCCATTTCCTCGCCGGTCCACCAGCCGTTCAGGAGCGTCGCGCAGCCACCGGCCATCAGCGTGCCCATGTAGGCGATCATCCAGTTTGCGGAATTGCGCGCGGCGATGCCAACACGATCGCCCTTTTTCACGCCGTGCCTGGTTGCGAGCCCGTGCGCGACATGTGTCGCGGCGGCATAGACTTCGCCGAAGGTCAGGCGCAGGTCGCCATCGACCAGGAAAAGCTCGTCTTTCTTCTCGTTGCAGAAGTGCGCGAAGTAATGCGCGAGGCTGGGCGGCGCGTTCTTGAAGGCGGGCATTTCGACACCGCGACGTTCGACGGGGGTTGTTTCGAACATCTGGCCTGGGGCCGTAACGGCAGCGGTGAAGCGATGGATATCCTTGTCGAGTTCGGTCGGCATGGTCGTGTAAGGTCCTCTCCGGTTGCAAGCGCGGGCATATCCGCATCCGCCCGACAATTTGCCGGTGAAGCTGCGAGACAGGCTTTCCCCAAAAGGCCTGCTATGCCAAAAGCCGCATCCGAAACGGGTCGCGTATGTCGGCTTTCGAGACATTCTCTAAGGGGATTAAACCTTGCTGTCACTACTGGCCGCCACTGCGGCTGCTTCGGAACCGATCCAGTGGGCCGAACTGGGTCTGCGACCCTATCTGTTCGAGATCGGCAGCTTTCAGCTGCGCTATTACTCGCTGGCATACCTGTTCGGCATCCTCTTCGCCTATTGGCACCTGTCAAAGATGATCAAGTCGCCGGGCGCGCCGATGGCGCAACGTCATGCGGACGACCTGTTCTTCTACTGCACGCTCGGCGTGATCCTCGGCGGCCGGCTTGGTTATGCGGCCTTCTATCGCCCGGACCTCCTCACCAGCATCGAACTGTTCAAGCTGTGGGGCGGCGGGATGAGCTTCCACGGCGGCGTGATCGGCGTGCTGCTCGCGATAACCTGGGTGGCCTGGCGCGGCGGCCTCAACTGGCTGCGCATCTGCGACTACATCGCGGTCAACGTTCCGCTCGCCTACATGCTCGGCCGGATCGCGAACTTCATCAATGGCGAGCTTTACGGCCGCCCGGTCGAGGGCGACCTGCCCTGGGCGATGGTTTTTCCGGGCGGCGGCGATATCGCCCGCCACCCGAGCCAGCTCTACCAGGCCGGACTTGAAGGCCTGCTGCTGGGCATCCTGCTCATCGCGCTCTTTTGGAAGACGCGTGCGCGCTATCGCGCCGGCCTGCTGGTCGGCCTCTTCACCGTGGGCATGGGCGTAGGCCGCTTCGTCAACGAGTTCTTCCGCGAACCCGATGCGCACCTTGCTGACCGTGTGATCGAGACCGGCCTCAGCCAGGGCCAGTGGCTGTCGATCCCGATGATCGCAGTGGGCGTGATCGTGCTGGTCTATTCTCTGGTGCGCCAGCCGGTCGGCGGCACCAAGTCCGAGCCCAAGCCGCAAGCGACATGACCGCCGCCGGCGACGACAAGGATCTCGCCGCCCGGTTCCGCCGCCTGATCGAGTGCCACGGGCCCATGCCTGTGTCGCGCTACATGGGCGAAAGCAATGCGCTCTATTACGACAGCCGCGACCCGCTGGGGCAGGCAGGCGATTTCACCACTGCGCCCGAGATCAGCCAGATGTTCGGCGAGATGGTGGGCCTGTGGTTTGCCGATCTCTGGTCCCGCTCGGGCAGGCCCGATGCGGCCTATGTCGAGCTTGGCCCGGGCCGCGGGACGCTGGCGCGCGATGCCCTGCGCGCCATGTCGAGCCAGGGCCTGAGACCGCCCGTACACCTTGTCGAGGGTTCGCAAGCCTTGCGCGATGAGCAGGCCGATGCCGTGTCGCAGGCTAACTTCCACGAAAGCATCGAGACCCTGCCGGACGACCGGCCTCTCTATCTCGTCGCCAATGAATTCCTCGACGCCCTGCCGATCCGCCAGCTGGTGATGACCGAGAGGGGCTGGCGCGAACGCCTGGTCGCGCTGGCCGGCGAGGAGTTCGTCTTTGCGGCCGGCCCCAACCCGATGGACGACGCCGTGCCCGAAGACCGCCGCAGCCAGCCGATCGGCACGGTGATCGAAACCTGCCCCGGCGCCGCCGCGACGATCGAAGAGATCGCCCGCCGCATCGACATCCAGGGCGGCGCGGCGCTGTTCATCGATTACGGCCACCTCCTGCCGCAGGCGGGCGAAACGCTGCAGGCCGTGCGCGCTCACAAAAAGGTCGGCGTTTTCGACCGTCCCGGCGAGATGGACCTCACCGCACTGGTCGATTTCTCGGTACTGGTGGAGATCGCCAAGCGCGCAGGGCTCGCGGTCGAAACTGCGACGCAAGGGAATTGGCTCAGCGCCATGGGACTATCCTTGCGCATGCAGGCACTTGCACAGCGCAGTCCCGAACATGCCGCGCAGCTGAAAGAGGCGCACGATCGTCTCGTCGGCACCGATGCGATGGGCAGTCTCTTCAAGGTCATGGCGATCACGCCCGCCCATTCCGCGCGGGGTGCCGGCTTCGGCTGAGGTTCAGGAAATGCCGGTCATTATGGTAACCCTTCCGCAAGTCCGTGCGAAGGAGCCTGTAATGACCAAGCGCCTGCTTCCCCTCGTTGCCCTGTGCATTTCCGCGCCGTTGATGGCCGCTCCGCCGGTCGAAGGGCGCTGGGTCACTGCGGAAAAGGACGCGGTCATCACCATCGGCGATTGCGGCAAGACGGTCTGCGGGCGGATCACAAGATTCCTCGAACCGCCGCCGCAGGGTGCCGACCAGCGCGACGTCAACAACCGCGATCCGAATTTGCGCAGCCGCAAGCTTCTTGGCATGCCGGTCTTGAACGGGTTCGTGGAAGAGGCGGATCTCTGGCGCGGAAAGATCTACGATCCGAAGACCGGCAAGACCTACCGTTCGGTTATTCGCCGGATCAATCCGACCACGCTCGAAGT
>JABDNC010000170.1 GCA_013001165.1 Erythrobacter sp. | reverse complement strand
GCCTTTTCGCCGAAGATGGCGCGCAGGAGCTTCTCTTCCGGCGTCATCGGGCTTTCGCCCTTCGGCGTGATCTTGCCTGCGAGGATATCGCCCGGGTGCACTTCGGCGCCGATGTAGACGATGCCCGCCTCGTCGAGGTTGCGCAGGGCTTCCTCGCCGACGTTCGGGATGTCGCGGGTGATGTCTTCAGGGCCGAGCTTCGTGTCGCGGGCCATGACTTCGAATTCCTCGATGTGGATCGAGGTGAAGACGTCGTCCTTCACGATACGCTCGGAGATGAGGATACTATCCTCGTAGTTGTAGCCGTTCCAGGGCATGAAGGCGACGAGCGTGTTACGGCCCAGTGCCAGTTCGCCAAGGTCGGTCGAAGGACCGTCGGCGATAACGTCGCCGGCTTCGATCGTTTCGCCCACCTTAACCAGCGGACGCTGGTTGATGCAGGTGTCCTGGTTCGAACGCTGGAACTTCTGCAGCGTATAGATGTCGACGCCCGACTGGCCGGGTTCGACATCGCCGATCGCACGGATCACGATACGCGTCGCGTCGACCTGGTCGACCACGCCGCCGCGCTTTGCGGTGATCGCTGCGCCGGAATCGCGGGCAACGGTTTCTTCCATGCCGGTACCGACCCAAGGCGCTTCCGCCTGTACGAGCGGAACGGCCTGGCGCTGCATGTTGGCGCCCATCAGCGCGCGGTTGGCGTCATCGTTTTCCAGGAACGGAATGAGCGATGCACCGACCGAGACGAGCTGCTTGGGGCTCACGTCCATCAGCGTGATGGTTTCGCGCGGTGCCATCAGGTTGTCGCCAGCCTGACGCGCCGAGACCAGCTCTTCCACGAAGCCACCCTTGTCGTCGAGATCGGCCGAAGCCTGTGCGACGGTGTGCTTCTGCTCTTCCATCGCCGAGAGGTAGATGACCTCGTCGGTGACCTTGTTGTCCTTCACGACGCGGTACGGCGTTTCGATGAAGCCGTACTTGTTGACGCGTGCGAATGTCGAGAGCGAGTTGATCAGACCGATGTTCGGGCCTTCCGGCGTTTCAATCGGGCAGATGCGGCCATAGTGGGTCGGGTGAACGTCGCGGACTTCGAAGCCTGCACGCTCGCGGGTAAGACTACCCGGGCCAAGCGCCGAAACGCGGCGCTTGTGGGGGACTTCCGACAGCGGGTTGGTCTGGTCCATGAACTGCGAGAGCTGGCTCGAGCCAAAGAACTCGCGCACGGCAGCCACGGCGGGCTTCGCGTTGATCAGGTCGTTCGGCATGACGGTCGACACGTCGACCGAGCTCATGCGCTCCTTCACAGCGCGCTCCATGCGCAGCAGGCCGACGCGGTACTGGTTTTCCAGCAGTTCGCCGACCGAGCGGACACGGCGGTTGCCGAGGTTGTCGATGTCGTCGACTTCGCCCTTGCCGTCCTTCAGGTCGACAAGCTCCTTGACCACGGCGAGGATGTCTTCCTTGCGCAGCGTGGTGACGGTGTCTTCGGCATCGAGATCGAGGCGCATGTTGAGCTTGACGCGGCCGACTGCCGACAGGTCGTAGCGCTCGCCATCGAAGAACAAGCCTTCGAACAGTGCTTCTGCGGTTTCCTTGGTCGGCGGTTCGCCCGGACGCATGACCTTGTAGATGGCTTCCAGACCTTCTTCACGGTTTTCGGCCTTGTCGACCTTCATCGTGTTGCGGATCCAGGGACCGGTGGTCACGTGGTCGATGTCGAGCAGGTCGAGGCTGTCGACGCCGGCAGCGTCGAGCACTTCGAGGTTCTCTGCCGACACTTCGTCGCCCGCTTCGATGTAGATGCGGCCGGTGCTTTCGTCGATCAGGTCTTCGCTGGCGTAGCGGCCGAAGACTTCCTCGGTCGGCAGCAGCAGCGTGGTGAGACCGTCCTTGGCTGCCTTGTTGGCAGCACGCGGGCTGATCTTGGTGCCTGCGGCGAAGACTTCTTCACCGGTCTTGGCGTCCACCAGCGGGAATGCCGGCTTCTGGTTACGCCAGTTTTCCGCGACGAAAGGCAGTTCCCAGCCGTCCTTGGCGCGCTTCCAGGTGACCGTCTCGTAGAAGTGCTCGAGGATACCTTCGGCGTCGAGGCCGAGGGCATAGAGGAGCGCGGTGACCGGCAGCTTGCGCTTGCGGTCGATACGCACGTTGACCACGTCCTTGGCGTCGAATTCGAAGTCGAGCCAGCTACCGCGGTACGGAATGATGCGGGCAGCGAAGAGGAGCTTGCCCGAGCTGTGGGTCTTGCCGCGATCGTGGTCGAACAGCACACCCGGCGAACGGTGCATCTGCGAGACGATGACGCGCTCGGTACCGTTGATGATGAAGGTACCGTTGTCCGTCATGAGCGGCATATCGCCCATGTAAACGTCCTGCTCCTTGATATCGAGCACGGAGCGGGTCTCGGTTTCCTGGTCGACTTCGAAGACGATCAGGCGCAGCGTGACCTTCATCGGCGCGGCATAGGTGATGCCGCGCTGCTTGCATTCGACGATGTCGTGCTTGGGCGATTCGAGTTCGTAATGCACAAAGTCGAGTTCGGCGGTGCCGGCGAAGTCGCGCAGCGGGAATACCGAGCGCAGCGTCTTCTCGAGGCCGGAAACGTGACCCGCTTCCTTGTTCGAGCGCAGGAACTGTTCGTAGCTCTCGCGCTGGACCTCGATCAGATTGGGCATGTCGACGACTTCGTGGATGTCGCCGAAGATCTTGCGGATACGCCGCTTTGCAGTACCGGAAGCAGTGTTCCGGGGTGCCTTCGCCTTGGTAGCCATAAGGGGTGTGTACCTCTTCTCGTGTGCATCTGGACCATTCCGCTTGCGGGCGCGGACAGGGCCGGAAAGTGTTTCTCATGCGCGTGAGAGCCATATCGGTGAGACGCAAAAAGGCCGCAGCGAATGCGCACCGGTAGCGGCGGCAGCTGCAGCTCATGAAAAGCGTCGCGATATGGAAACGCCGCTTCCATCCTGTGTCCGATCCCCGCGCATGAATCAGACTCGCTCGAAGCGTGCGGTCGAGTGGGCATGTAGGAAGTCGTCGGGACTAAGTCAAACACCTCTTGGGGTCGCGATTACGCGGGCACTGCCGAGCAGCGTCTCCTTGT
This sequence comes from Erythrobacter sp., assembly GCA_013001165.1. Lineage (GTDB taxonomy): Bacteria > Pseudomonadota > Alphaproteobacteria > Sphingomonadales > Sphingomonadaceae > Qipengyuania. The sequence continues at coordinate 1,468 of JABDNC010000170.1, read as the reverse complement.
GCTATGGAGACCTAAGATCGGGAGGGAGACCTGATGGAAAATCGATGGCTTGTCCTTGGCGTTGCAGCTGCGCTTAGCGCCGCCGTCCCGGGCAGCGCGAACATGGCTGCTGCGGGCGAAGTCACCCCCCTGTTCGACGATAGTTCAATTATCGAAGTCACCTTGACCGGACCGGTCAGGAGCATTGCGCGAAGGGCGCAGCGATCGACCAAGCCGCACGAGGCGAGGCTGGACGCAGCAGGCGAGAGCCACGCCATCACGCTTGCCGCGCGCGGCAAGTCCCGCCGGGAGCGCAAGAAATGCAGCTTTCCCCCGCTGCGCATCGCCTTCCCCGAGAAGCCGGGCGAACAATCACTGTTCTACCGGCAGGGGCGGATCAAGCTGGTCACCCATTGCCGCAACGTGGATGCATCGGAGCAGACCATCCTGCGCGAATACGCGGCCTACCGTCTTTACAACCGCATCACCCCTGAAAGCCTTCGCGTCAGGCTGGCGCGCATCCGCTATGTCGATGGTGGCGAGGTTGTGACGACGCGGCTCGGCTTCTTCATCGAGGATGGCGACGATGCCGCGCGCCGGCTGGGGATGAAGGAAATCGATACAGGCGACATCCCCGTTGCCAGCCTCGATCAGGGCGATGCAGCGCGATATGCGCTGTTCCAGTACATGATCGGCAATACCGACTGGTCGATGGTGCTCGGCCCGGAGAAATCCGATTGCTGTCACAACTCGCGCCTGTTCGGGGCGGGAAAGTCCGCGCGCACCGCGCTCACTCCCGTGCCCTACGACTTCGATGCTGCAGGGTTGGTGGACGCCATCTATGCCGAACCGAACGAGCGACTGAAGACGCGTTCGGTCAAGACCCGTGTGTATCGCGGCTTCTGTGCCTTCAACGCGCTCTTGCCCGCAGAGGCAGACCGTTTGCGCGAGCTGCGGCCCGAACTGGAAGCCGAGATCGCCGCCACGCCCTACGCCAATGCCGCAACGAAGCAGGAGATGATAAGTTATCTTTCCGGCTTCTATAAAACCATCGATAGCCCGGAGACCTTCAAGGCCAGGCTGACGGGGCGCTGCCGCTAGCTACGCGGACCTCCGCCCTCGCCCGACTGATCGCGCCCCTGCGGATCGTCCTCAGCTTCTTCCTCGAGGTGCACATTGTTCGGTCGCAGATACCGATGCGTGCCCGTCAGCCCGCCATAATCGGCGACCCACAGGAAGGCGAAGGTGAAGTTGAACAGCACGGTCATGACCAGTGCGATCTCCAGCGCACCGATCCCCGCGGCAAGTCCGATGCCCGTGGCGAGCAGGATATAGATCGCATCGCCCGAACTCTTGAGCGTGTTGCGGAAGCGCACCCCGCCCACGATCCCCGCAAGCGAGAAGGCCAGCGCCAGCGAATTGAGCACCATCACCACGATGGCGGTCACAGCAATGGGCAGGACGATCATGGTTTCAACCAGCGCCTGGT
>JABDNC010000164.1 GCA_013001165.1 Erythrobacter sp. | reverse complement strand
ACGCTCGCCATCGAGACCGAACACAAGCTCGACCCGTGGGTCGTAAGCGCGGGCGTCAGCTACCGTTTCTGATCATGGGGACCGTTGCCAGCGGGCAAAGGAAACTCGCGTGAACCCCCGGCATTCCTCCTGCCGGGGGTTTTTCGTGCCTGCCCGGCTCAGCCGCGGCTTTCGGAGCGCAGGTGGATTTTCGCGCCTTTGAAGCATTTGCTGATCGACTGCACTGCGGTGGAAGTCGTCGCCGCCCCGCACATGAAGATATCGAAAGCTGCGAAGTCGCGTTCGGGCCACGTGTGTACGGAGATGTGCGATTCCGCGAGCAGAAGGATACCGGTCACGCCTTGCTTCTCGCCGAAGTGGTGGAAATGCGATCCGATGATCGTGGCGCCCGCGGTTTCCGCCGCTTCGCGCATGAGCGCTTCGAGAAACTCCGGCTCGTCGAGGCGCTTGGCACCATCGATATCGAGCAGCGCATGTTCGCCGACCGGTTCGATGTCAGAGGCCATAACGTCGCCACTCCGCGGTAAAGGTGCGCACCAGCGCCTGGTTTTCGAGCCGATTGATCGTTTCGGCAGAGGCCAGCATATCCGGCGCGAATGAATACATCGTTTTCTCCGCTTCCGGCGTGAGGAAACGCAAGTCTTCGGGAAGGGGGGCAGCAAGCTCGCCCGGCGCCTTCTTGCCGGCGAGGGTAAAGCCCCAATCGCCGAAGCTAGGGACATAGACGTGGTAGGGACGTGTCTCGAAGCCCGCTGCGGAGAGTGTATCACCGATCATCGCGAAGGCCTGCGGCGCGATATAGGGGGCGGTGCTCTGCACGGCCACGAGGCCATCGGGCGCGACGATCCGGCCGAGGTAGCGATAGAAGCCCAGAGAGTAGAGCTTGCCGATCGAATAGTTCGTGGGATCGGGAAAATCGACGATGACCACGTCGAAAATTTCGCGGCTGTCACGCACCCAGGTATAGGCATCGGCATTGATCGTGTTCACGCGCGGATCGTCGAATGCGCTCAGGTTCATGCGCCTCAGCGCAGGGACCGTCGCGAAGAGGCGCGTGATCTCCGGATCGAGATCGACCAGCGTGACCTCTTCGACCTCCGGATTGCGCAATACCTCGCGCAGCGCCAGTCCGTCCCCGCCGCCAAGGATCAGGACATTCGAGGGGCGTTCGACCCTTGCAAGCGCAGGCCAGACCAGTGCCTCGTGATAGCGGTATTCATCGCGCGAAGAGAACTGGAGGTTGCCGTTTAGGTAGAGCCGCATGTCGCCATTGCGGCGCGTGAAGGCGATGCGCTGGTACTTGCTCGAGGTCGCGTAGACGATCGGATCGTCATAGAGCTGCGCTTCCGAAATCGACTGCAGCTTCTCGGAAAAGACGGCGCCGGCCAGCAGAATTGCCGCGACCAGTACCGCGGCCAACCGCTCGGGGCCGAGTAACCGGTCCTTGCGCAAGCGAAATACCAGCAGCAGCGCGACCGATATGTTGACCAGGCCGATGACGAACCCGCCGCGCACGAGGCCGACGAAGGGAACAAGCACCAGCGGGAAGACCAGCGATGCAGCGAGCGCGCCGATGTAGTCGTAGGTCAGGACATTGGAAACGAGATCGCCGAAACTGTAGCGGCCCTTCAGGATCCGGATCAGGAGCGGGATTTCCAGGCCGACGAGGAAGCCGGTCAGGAGGACCATCGAATAGAGGATCGGGCGGAAATCTTCGACCACGGTGAACATGAGAAAGAGGCTCGCCGCCGATGTGCCGCCGATCAGAGCGATCAGAATTTCGACGCGCACGAACCATTTCAGATAGTCGCGCTTCACATAGCGCGAGAACCAGCTGCCAAGGCCCATGGCGAACAGGTAGGTGCCGATGACGGTCGAGAACTGGGTGACGCTGTCCCCCAGCAGATAGGTCGCGATCGTGCCAGCCAGCAGTTCGTAGACCAGCCCGCAGGTGGCCACGACGAAAACGGACAGCAGCAGGATGAGCGAGACATCTGGCTGCCGCTCTTCCTTGCTTTCATCCGCCGGACTGCGTGGCATGGCCTCCGCCGTGTCAGCCATGAATGGCGGCCGCTACGATGATTGCGATGCCGATGGCGACCGCGCCGGCAAGGCTTGCCACTGCGCGGTTCTGCTTCTCGATGATCTCCTGCCACAGCTTACCGGGCGTCAGCAGGTCGACGATCACGAAGGTGACGATGAAGACCGCGATGCCCATCAGCGAATAGGCGAGGCTGGCCAGGAAAGTGTCGGTGTTCAGCATGTAAGGCTCCCTGAAAATGTCACGTCCGGCATGGATTGCGCCGGTTCTGGTATTCTACTTGTGGCTCGGTCCGCCGCCGCGGCTGTAGGCGTCGCGCTCCTGCTTGCCGTCCCCGAAGGGCGAGTAGCCGGTCATCGCCGCAGCTCCGAAGGCGACCAGCGAGGTGGCCGCGTAAACGAGGAAAAGGCGTCGCTTCATCGAAACTCTCCCAAGTGGCGCAGGCAATCAGTCCTCATCGTCATTGCCGTAATCGTAATCGTCGCGCCGAACCGCCTCGAAGCTCATCGATTTGGCGAGCACCCAGAAAGCCGGAGCAAACAGGACGAAGAACAGGAGGACGAGGTTGGACCAGAAAATGCCGCCAGGACCGGCGACGATCTCGACCGGTTTGGCCTTAGATCCGAAGCTTGCGCTGGTGCCGCGTTCATCTTCCGGGCGGACCACCTCTGCCTCAAGCGAATAGCGTCCCGGCGGGACCGAGGAGAGCTTGATCGTCCCCCTGCGGTCGTCTTCCTTCCAGTCGCGGCCGTAATAGTATTCGATCGGCTGGTTGGCGACGCGGCTTTCGCCGGTGTCCATATTGGTCAGGACGTATTCGACGTCGAGCCAGCTGTTGTCGCCCGGTTCGCCCCGAGTATCGATAGTGAACGGCTGCGACGATCCCGTGATGGTGAAGGGCTCGATGACAACTTGCCTGCTCTGCGCTGTATCGCCGGCGAGGAGGGATGCTTCGCTGCGCGGGCTGGCGCTACCAAACACTACGGCAAAGACGAGTGCGAAAATGAGTGCCGCGGCTCCGACCGTGAACATGAAGCCAGCAAGCCCCGAACTGGGGTTGGGCTGGTGCGGGAGCGGATGCGTACCGGTCTCCGGATACTGGCCGGTGTCCTCGATTCCGAATGCTGCGGCCACTTCGGAAGAGGAAACCCACTCTTCCATGGTCCATTCGTAGCCGTCTCCGACGATCTCGCATGACAGCATGCGGTTGCCCGAGACGTATCCGTTCACCTCGGCCTGCTCGCCCTTGCGGACCTGCCAGTAGAACTCGCCGAGCACGTAATCGACCGTGTTTATCGTCTCGCGGAAGCACTTCTTGAAGTGCTCATTGCCGATTTTCTGGGTCAGCCCGCGCGGCGATCCTGGCTGGATGAGGAAAGGTACGCCGAAGCTCCAGCCTGCGGCCTGGTGGATCAGCCAGCGGTAGCCTTCGTAGGGATTGAACAGCAGGAATTCGCCCCATCGCGACCATCCGTCCATCCGTTCAAGATAGCCGATCACCGTCCAGTCGGCACCCTTGAGGTGGCCCCTGCTGCCGATCGGCAGGACCAGTTCGGCACCTGCCTGCGCATGCTCGGCGACGAGCTTTACCTGCGGATTCGTAAGATCGAGTTCGCTGCCGCAGTACAGGCATACGATCAGCGTCGAGAAGCCCGATGCACGCAGTTCCAGCGTGCCCCCGCAGGAGGGGCAGGTGATGGCTTTGACGGAGGGTGCGACCGCGTCAGTTGTCATCGCGCACCTGCGTATCTGGGCATCGACCAGCCGTCGAACTGGCGCAGTCCGGCAGGCTGAAGCTCGGCAAGGCGATAGTATCTGCCTGCCCATACCCCTGACCCATGGGCGTCGCGCTGCCAGGTGAGCGCGCGGCCATCCTTGCTGCGCAGGTCGAGCGAGCGGCGCGGGAAGTCTGCTCCGATCGGTTCGGGCAAGTGGCCTTCACTCGCTACGCAGGAGACCTTTTTGACGTCCGACACGGTGTAGCGCACCTTGTCGACCTGAACGGTCTCGCCCAGCACGCCCCAAGCCTGTCCGCCGAGATCGGAAAGCTTCTTCAGCACATCGGCGCGCGGCTGGATCGCGCTCATGATCATGTAGTATCCTGCTTCTTCGGCCACCCAGGCAATCTTGCCGCCACCGAAATCGAGCAGCCATTCGTTCCAGCTGCCGTTATCCCACGCCCAGCGTTCGCGGCCGACGATTTCGCCGCGCTGTCCCTCGACAGTCAGTCGCGTACCCATCTGCAAGGGGCTGACGTCGAACGGCATGCGCCCGCTGTCGCCGACATTCCTGATGTTGTCGCCATCGACCATGAGCAGCGCATTGCAGCTAGTGCAGGTCACCAGCGGCAGCCCGGGAAGCGCGGATTGCGCAGGTGCGCCGCATTGGGGGCAGGACAGCATTTCTTGGTCCTTAGCCTAGGCGTGCCAGCAGTTCGGCCTTCTTGGCGGCGAATTCTTCTTCGCTCAGCGCGCCTGCCACATGGAGCTTGTGCAGTTTTTCGATCATCTCGAGCGGATCGACCTGTGCGGGTGCTGGCCCGCCGATGGCCGGCTGCGCGGCAGCTGCGCCTGCTCCCATGAGGCCGCCGTTCATGACCTGCCCAAGGGCCATTGCAGCCGCCACGCCGGCGCCAGCACCTGCCGCGCCGCCAGATGCTGCAGCAGCCTCGTCGAGCGTGTCCGCGGCCTTGAACCGTGCATACTGGCCCAGATCGCCCAGCGCCCGCATCGAGGAACCGCTGTCGATCGCTTCCTGCACTTTTTCGGGCAGCGAGAGGCTTTCGACGAAAAGCGTCGGGATGGAGATGCCCCACTGGTCGGTCGCGTTGTCTGCAGCCTGCCGCAGCAGGCCCGATAGCTTTTGCTGGTCGGCAGCGAGGTCGAGGAAGGCCGCATCCGAAGAGCCCAGGGTCGCAGCGAGGCTGGTGGCGATGATCGAACGCATCTGCGGCTCAATATCGGTGACCCACAGCTCGGCAAGGTTGGCGAATGTCGTACGGTAGAACTGTTCCACGTCACCGATGCGGAAGGAATAGGTGCCGAAGGCGCGGATGCGGATTGCGCCGAATTCCGGATCGCGCACAGTGATCGGCTGGGCAGTGCCCCACTTCAGGCCCGTGATCTCGCGGGTCGAGAAAAAGGTGACATCCGATTTGAACGGAGATTCGAAGCCCTTGGCCCAGTTTTCCAGGCTGGTGATGATCGGCAGGTTCTGCGTGTCGAGCTTGAACAGGCCGGGATCGAAACTGTCTGCCAGCTTGCCGTTGTCGAGGAAGATC
>JABDNC010000148.1 GCA_013001165.1 Erythrobacter sp. | reverse complement strand
AAGGGGCTGACCCACAGCTTCGACATGCTCGGCGAAGGCGCGATGACCTATGACGATGCGGAGCGCTATCGCCAGGCCTACGAACGCGCGATCGAACGCTTGTCGCGCGAGGCGACGGGCAAGGTATCGACCAGCCCGGGCATTTCGGTGAAGCTTTCCGCGCTCCATCCGAAATACACCTTCCTCCATGCCGACAAGGCAGTGACCGACCTGTTGCCGGTCCTGCGCGATCTTGCCGCCAAGGCGCGCAATGCGAACATTCATTTCACCATCGACGCGGAAGAAGCCGACCGGCTGGAGCTCTCGATGGACGTCATCGAGGCGCTCGCCCGCGACGATACGCTCTTCACCCGCGAAGACGGCAGCCGGTGGGAAGGCTTCGGCCTTGCTATCCAGGCCTACCAGAAGCGCGGTGTTCCGATGTGCGAATGGATCGCGCGGCTTGCCCGCAAGTACGACCGCAAGTTCTTCGTCCGGCTGGTCAAGGGTGCCTATTGGGATACCGAGATCAAGCTCAGCCAGGTGGGCGGCTATACCGACTATCCGGTGTTCACCCGCAAGCTCGCGACCGATGTCAGCTACCTCGCCTGCGCGGAAAAGCTGCTGGCGGCCGACGATGTGATCTACCCGGCCTTCGCCACGCACAACGCCTATACGATCGGGGCGATTAAGGCGCTTGCAGGCGCGAAACCGTTCGAATTCCAGCGCCTTCACGGCATGGGCGAGGACATCTACGGCGCGCTCGCACAGGTCGAGGGTAATCGCCGCACCAATGTGCGCATCTACGCGCCCACCGGCACGCATAAGGACCTGCTCGCCTATCTCGTCCGCCGCCTGCTGGAGAACGGGGCGAATTCCAGCTTCGTGAACCGGATGGCCGATGCCGAAGTGCCGGTCGAGGAACTGACCACCTGCCCTGTCGCCGACATGCAGGCGCTCGAGCCCTATCGCAATCCGGCGATCCCGCTGCCGACCGATATCTTCGGCCGCCGCACCAACTCGGCGGGCATCGACCTGTCCGATCCGCTGGTGCGCGAACCGCTTATGGACAGGCTCGAAGCGCTCGAGGCGAAGCAGTGGGTGGCGGAGCCGACCTTCATGTCGTCGGCCGAAGGCGAGATGGCGCCGATCAACAAGCCGCACGATCTCACCGCGCAGGTCGGCACGCGCCGCGACGCGCTCGATTTCGAGGTCGAGGAAGCGATCAGCCGCGCCGAAGCCATCCAGCCGGGCTGGAATGCGCTGGGCGGCGAAAAGCGCGCGCTGCTGCTCGAAGCGGCCGCCGACCTGTTCGAAGACCACACCGACGAGTTCCTTTCGCTCTGCCAGCGCGAGGCGGGCAAGACGTTGCAGGACGCAGTTCTCGAACTGCGCGAAGCAGTCGATTTCCTGCGCTATTATGCCAGCGAGGCGCGCCGCCTATTTGCAGCGCCCATCGCGCTTCCCGGTCCGACCGGCGAGGAGAACCGCCTGAGCCTTGCAGGCCGCGGCGTATTCGCATGCATCTCGCCGTGGAACTTCCCGCTCGCGATCTTCATCGGCCCGCCGGCTGCCGCGCTCGCTGCCGGCAACACCGTCGTTGCCAAACCTGCCGAGCAGACGCCGCTCATCGCGGCCCTCGCCGTGCGCCTCTGCCATGAGGCGGGCATTCCCGAGGATGTCTTCCAGCTCCTGCCCGGTGCCGGCGACGTGGGCGAAATGATTACCTCCGATCCGCGTATCGCAGGCGTGGCCTTTACCGGTTCGACCCAGACCGCGCAGGCGATCAACCGCAGCCTTGCCGGTCGTGACGGCCCGATCGCCACCTTCATCGCCGAGACCGGCGGCCAGAACGCGATGATCGTCGATTCGACAGCGCTGCCCGAACAGGTCACCCGCGACGTCGTGGCAAGCGCCTTCCAGAGCGCCGGCCAGCGCTGTTCGGCGCTTCGCGTCCTGCACATCCAGGACGACGTCTATGACGAGATGCTGGCGATGATCCGCGGCGCATTCGAGGCGCTGACCATCGGCGATCCGGAAGAGCTTTCGACCGATGTCGGCCCGGTTATCGATCCGGATGCCAAGGCCGCGCTCGAACGTCATATCGCGCGCCGCAAGACCGGCGGTGCGCAGGTCTGGCGCCGTAAGCTGCATCGCGGATCGTCGAAGGGCTGCTACGTGGCCCCGACCATCATCGAGCTCGAGTCCATCCTCGACCTGAAGCGCGAAAACTTCGGGCCCGTGCTTCACGTGGTGCGCTATCGCGCCTCGGAAATCGACCGGGTGATGGAAGAGATCAATGCCACCGGTTTCGGCCTTACGCTCGGCCTGCACAGCCGCAATGACGACATGCGCGCCTATATCGAGGCGCGCGCCAAGGTCGGCAATTTCTACGTTAATCGCAACCAGATCGGTGCGGTGGTGGAGAGCCAGCCCTTCGGCGGCGAGGGCCTGTCGGGTACCGGCCCCAAGGCGGGCGGTCCGCACTATGTCGCACGCTTCGCCACCGAACGTGTGGTCTGCATCGATACGACTGCGGCAGGCGGCAACGCGACGCTCCTGGCAAGCTGAACCGAGCTCGAGACCGGTTGCGAATCCCTGCGGGCTTGCACTAAGTCCGCGCGATGGTTCGCATCCTTCGCAGTTTTTTCCTGCTTGTAGCATTCGGTTGGTCGTCGCTCGCCGCAGCAGCGGTCGACATCACCTTCCATTCGTTCAACGGCTCGGTGATCGCGGGGCGCTATCCGCACGCCTTCGTGTCGATGGAAGGTACGCTGGAAGACGGCACCGTGGTGAAGGAGAACTTCGGCTTCTCCGCAAAGCGTACGACGCTGGCGGTGCTCAACGGCCCGGTCGAGCACACTATCCTCGTTGAGAAGGACAAGTGGCTGACCAAGACCAACCGACACTTCACCATCACCATGTCCGACGCCAAATATCGCGAAGTACGCGCGCTGGTGGAGGCGTGGCGAAATGCGCCGGGCAAGTATTATGATCTCGAGACGCGCAACTGCATCCACTTCGTCGGAGAGATCGGCAAGATCGTCGGTCTCGAGGTGGTCTATCCCGAAAAGATGATGCGGCGTCCGAAGAAGTGGCTGAACTACATCACGGGGCTCAACCCGCGACTGGGCGTCGCAACCATCGATTAGGCGATTGCGTCCGCTTCATCGCGCTGTTCGGCAAGGATGCTCCATCCGGCGATGAATAGCCCTGCGATCAGCGGGCCGACCACGATCCCCGACAGGCCCATCAGCGCGATGCCGCCGAGCGTGGTGACGAGGATGAGCCAGTCGGGAATGCCGGTATCACGACCCACCAGGATCGGGCGCAGGATGTTGTCCGCCATGCCGATCAGGGCCACCCCGGAAACGAGCACGACTACGCCTTCCCAGATAGCGCCTGTTGCCAGCAAATAGAGCGCCGCCGGACCCCAGACGATCGCCGGGCCGACTGCCGGGAGCAGCGATGCGATTGCCATGATCACGCCGAGCAGCAGGACCGAGGGCATCCCTACGATCCAGAAGGTAATCGCGCCCAGTGCACCCTGAACGAGGCCCACGACGACAGACCCCTTGATGGTCGCGCGCACGATGCCGATGAAGCGTTCCGCCAGGCGGTCGGCGACCCCGCGCTCCATGGGCAGGGCGTGGAGGACGGTATCGCCAAGGCGGCGTCCGTCGCGGATCAGGAAGAAACTGACGTAGAGCCCGATCGCGAAGGCGAGGACGAAGCCGAAAATGCTCCCGCCGATCGCAATCGCTTGCTGGGCGATCAGGCCGAGACTGGCCTGAAGGAAGGCCTGCGCCCTCGCCATCAACTCGCCGAAATCCCCCATCCCGCTTTCGGAGAGGCTCTCCTGCAGGCTCGTCGGCAGGATTGTGAAAACCTGCTCGAACCAGTCAGCGACATCAATATTGCCTTGCTGGAATGCCACCACGAGACGCGCGGCCTCGCTCACCACCGCGCTTCCGATCCACAGCGTCGGGATGATGACTGCAACGAATATGACGAGCAACGTGAGCGCAGCTGCCTGCGTATCCTTGCCGGGCCGCTTTTCCTGGAACCAGCGGAAAAGCGGCTGGAACATGATCGCCGCCAGGCTCGCCCACAGCAGCGGGTTCAGGAAAGGCAGCACCACAATGAGGGCCGCGATGGTGACCAGCGCGAGGAACAGCAGGAAGCCGCCCTGCTCGACCCTAGTCTTGCCGATGTGTTCCAATGCCGCTCCCCCCAATTCGCGGTTTACTGGCCGATCAGACGTCGAGATTGGCGACGTTGAGTGCGTTCTCCTGGATGAACTCGCGGCGCGGTTCGACAACATCGCCCATCAGGCGGGTAAAGATTTCGTCGGTCACGTCGGCATCCTCGACCTTCACCTGCAACAATGCGCGGTTTTCCGGATCGAGCGTGGTCTCCCACAGCTGTTCGGCGTCCATTTCGCCCAGGCCCTTGAAGCGGCTGACCTTGAGACCCTTGCGGCCCGCGGCCATCACGGCATCGACCAGCTGGGTGGGCAGGATGATCGCATCGTCACTGACGACGGGCGTGTCGTCCGCCTCTTCGACATCGCCGCTTTCAACCTGGTCTTCGGCATCGTCCTCGCTGCCCTTGATGAGGCGGACGGGCGATACATAGACCTCGGCATTTTCCTGCGCGACGCGATGGAGCTTGCGCGCCTCCGCACTTTCTAGGAAGCGGCCTTCGATCTCGTGGACGTCGGTTACGCCGCGCCAGACACGCTTGAAGCGGACATGGCCGTCCTCGCCCATTTCGGCCGACCAGCTGGCTTCGGGATCGCCCATCTGCAATTGCGCTGCAGCCCTGGTGAGCGCGGCCGAACGGTCGCCGCCCGCCGGATTGAGCGCGCCTGCCAGCGCCATCGCCTCGATGATCTCGGCGTTATATTTGCGTGGCACATAATTCATGTGGTTGCGGACGCTGAGAGCATGCTGGACCAGTGCAGCAAGTTCGCCCGAAGCGCGCGCACCGCCGGCAGTCTCGAGGATCCGACCATTCAGGCCGGCCTCGATCAGGTAACGATCGAAGGCAGCTTGGTCCTTCAGGTAGACTTCGGATTTGCCGCGTACGACCTTATACAGCGGTGGCTGCGCGATATAGAGGTGACCCGCCTTCACGATTTCCGGCATCTGACGGTGGAAGAAGGTCAGCAGCAGTGTGCGGATATGCGCGCCGTCGACGTCGGCGTCGGTCATGATCACGACCTTGTGGTAGCGCAGCTTTTCCAGATCGAATTCGTCGCGCAGGCCCGTGCCCATCGCCTGAATCAGCGTGCCGACCTCCTTCGACGAAATGATCCGGTCGAAGCGCGCGCGCTCGACGTTGAGGATCTTGCCCTTCAGCGGAAGGATCGCCTGATACTGGCTGTCGCGGCCGTTCTTGGCCGAGCCGCCTGCGGAATCACCCTCGACCAGGAAGAGTTCGGCCTTGGAGGCGTCGCGTTCGCGGCAGTCGGACAGCTTGCCGGGCAGCGAGGCGATGCTCATTGCGCCCTTGCGGCTCATCTCGCGCGCACGGCGCGCAGCTTCGCGGGCGGCGGCAGCGTCGATCACCTTCTGGATGATCTGCTTGGCGTCGTTGGGGTTTTCTTCGAGCCACTCGGTCATCTTCTCGCCCATGAGCGATTCCAGCGGCTGGCGCACTTCGGAGGAGACCAGCTTGTCCTTGGTCTGCGATGAGAACTTGGGATCGGGCAGCTTGACCGAAACGATGGCGGTCAGGCCTTCGCGCATGTCTTCACCCGAAAGCGAGACTTTCTCCTTCTTCATCAGTCCCGAATTGGTCGCGTAGTTGTTCAGCGTACGCGTCAGCGCGGCGCGGAACGCGGCCAGATGGGTTCCGCCGTCACGCTGGGGGATGTTGTTGGTGAAGCAGAGCACGTTCTCGTAGTAGGAATCGTTCCATTCGAGAGCGACATCGATGCCGATGCCTTCCTTCTCCGCACTGACGGAGATCGGCTCCGCGACGAGTGCCTGCTTGTTGCGGTCGAGATACTTCACGAAGGCCGCGATGCCGCCCTCGTAGTAGAGATCGTGCTCAAGCGGTTCCTCGTGGCGGTTGTCGCGCAGCAGGATGCGCACTCCCGAATTGAGGAAGGCGAGTTCGCGATAGCGGTGCTCGAGCCGGTCGAAATCGAACTCAGTGACGTTCTTGAAAGTGTCATCGGAGGCCATGAAGGTAACGCGCGTGCCCTTCTTGAGGCCGTCTTCGTCGCCATTGGAGGCGACCGGCGGGGCATCGCCCACGACGCGCAGGCTTTCGACTGCATCGCCGTGCTCGAAGCGCATCCAGTGTTCCTTGCCGTCGCGCCAGATGGTGAGCTCGAGCCATTCGGACAGCGCATTGACCACAGAGACGCCGACACCGTGGAGGCCGCCCGAGACTTTGTAGGCGTTGTCGTCGGACGTATTCTCGAACTTACCGCCCGCGTGCAGCTGGGTCATGATGACCTCTGCCGCTGAGACGCCTTCTTCCTTGTGCATGTCGACCGGAATGCCGCGGCCATTGTCTTCGACGCTGACCGAGCCATCGGAATTAAGCTCGATCAGCACGAGGTCGCAGTGACCTGCAAGCGCTTCGTCGATGGCGTTGTCCGACACCTCGAACACCATGTGGTGGAGACCCGAACCATCGTCGGTGTCGCCGATATACATGCCGGGACGTTTCCTGACCGCATCGAGGCCCTTGAGGACCTTGATCGAATCTGCGCCGTAACCGTTCTTCTTCGGCGCTTCTGCGCCCTGTTCTGGGGTGTTCTCGTCCATGTCCATCATATAGGCTCGCCGAGGGCAAAAACCAAAGGATTCGGCCCCTTTTTACCCACAGGGAAAAGGGCGGGAAGTTTCATCTGAAACCGGTTGATTTTGCCGTGCCGAAAGCGCATCCCAAGGGCCATGCTTTCGGTCCTCGACATCTTCCGTATCGGGATCGGTCCATCGTCTTCCCATACGGTCGGGCCGATGCGTATCGCGCGCACTTTCGTGAAGGCGCTCGAGCGTTCCGGAAAGCTCGCAAACACTGCCAGGATCGCCGTCGAATTGCAGGGTTCGCTCGCGCTGACCGGTGTGGGGCACGGCACGGTCGATGCGACCATGCTTGGCCTGATGGGTTTCGCGCCCGACAAGACCTGCCCCGATGAAGCCGCGGCAGCGCTGGCGAAACTGCGCAAGGACAAGGCAATCTCCCTTGCCGGCAAGCGGGAGATCGCTTTCGATCCCGCCCGGGATATCGACCTTACCGGTCACATCATTCCGGACCTGCATCCCAACGGAATGACACTCGAAGCTTTCCATGATGCCGGTCAGCGGCTCGCCCGGCGGACCTATTATTCGACCGGTGGCGGCTTCGTCGCATCCGAAGCGCAGCTCAAGCGCAAGCCCAAGGACGATCGGATCAATACAGGCATGCTGGTGCCTTTCGATTTCGGCTCGGCGGAAGAACTGCTCGCGAGCTGCGAGGCGACCGGCAAGAGCATCGCTGAACTTGTGCTGGCGAATGAAGACGCGTTCCGCCCGCGCGACAAGACCCTTGCCGGTGTGGACCGCGTGGCGAAGGCGATGGACCAGTGCATCGAGCGCGGTCTCAACCAGCGCGGTATCCTGCCCGGCGGGCTCAAGGTCCAGCGGCGCGCGCCCGATATGTGGGACAAGCTTTCCGCCAATCCCCAATCGAACGAGCGCGAGCAATTGTTCGACTGGCTCAATTGCTATGCCATGGCAGTGAACGAGGAAAACGCCGCGGGCGGCCGCGTCGTCACTGCCCCGACCAACGGTGCGGCGGGCATTATCCCGGCAGTGATCCGCTTTTATTGCGTCACCAATGAAGAGCAGCCCTGCACCGAAAGTCGCCGGACTTTCCTGCTGACTGCAGGCGCGATCGGCCTGCTCTACAAGCAGCGTGCGAGTATCTCGGGTGCGGAGATGGGCTGTCAGGGTGAAGTCGGGGTCGCCTGCTCGATGGCGGCCGGCGGGCTTGCCGCGCTGTGGGGCGCCACGCCGCAGCAGGTCGCCAGCGCTGCCGAAATCGGGATGGAGCACAATCTTGGCCTCACCTGCGATCCGGTCGGCGGGCTGGTGCAGGTGCCCTGCATCGAGCGCAACGCAATCGGCGCAGTGAAGGCGGTGAATGCCGCACGCCTCGCGCTTCACCGTACGGGCGCGGAAAGCACGGTCAGCCTCGACCAGGTAATCGAGACGATGCGCCAGACCGGGCTCGACATGAGCAGCAAGTACAAGGAAACCTCGCAAGGCGGGCTCGCGGTCAACGTCATCGAATGCTGACTCGACACTGGCGCGGCCGTCGATAGGGTGCGCGCCATGGGAGAGACACAGCACCGCACCGCACTCGAGCAGCCTTTCGGTTCCTTTTCGCAAACAATCGCCGACAATGCCGCGAGGCTGGGTGACCAGCCAGCGCTACGCGATGAAAACGTCACGTTGAGCTGGGCCGAACTCGGCGATCGGGTCGAGCGGATAGCGGCGCGCCTGCTCGAAGATGGGTTGGAGCACGGGCAATCGGTTGCCATTCTCGGTTACTCGACGGTGCCCTATGCGCTCGTTTTTCTCGCGGCGGTGCGCGCAGGGGGAGTGGCTGCGCCCCTCACCACCAGCGCCAGCGCCGACCAGCTTTCCGGCATGGCCCGCGATTCCGGAGCGAAGCACATATTCATCGACCGGGCGAAGCTGTCGGAGCTCGGCGATGATTGCTTCCCCGCCATGACAAAGATTGTCCTCGACGAAGAACTGGACGGCTGGATGGCGCCGGAAGGCACGACAGCGCCGACGGTCGAGCATGCGAGATCCGACCCGTTCAACATCATCTATTCCTCCGGCACCACCGGTACGCCGAAGGGGATCGTCCATTCGCACCAGATGCGCTGGCGCCAGTTCGCGGCGACGGCGGGCAGCTGGCTGGAGAATGGGCTGGAAGTCCGCAGTCTCGCGTCCACCCCGCTCTATTCAAACACCACCATGGTCGCCTTCCTGCCCGCGCTGCTGGCGGGAGGCACCGTGCGAGTGATGGGCAAATTCGATAGCTTGCGTTGGCTGGACTTTGCGCAGGGCGATCGCACTACCATCACCATGCTCGTCCCCGTCCAGTACCAGCGGCTGATGGACGATTCGCGCTTCGACGAGTTCGACCTCGCTTCATTGCAGCTGAAGTACTGCACCTCCGCGCCCTTCTCGGCAGAGCTGAAGCGCGAGGTTCTGGAGCGGATGGCCGGCGCGCTGATCGAGATCTATTCGATGACCGAGGGCGGGGTCGTCTGCCTGCTCGAGGCGCACAAGTTCCCCGACAAGCTGCATACCGTGGGCAGGCCTGCCCCGGGAAGCGAACTCAAGGTTCTTGACGACGAGGACCGGCCCGTTCCGCCAGGGACACCGGGAAACCTGGTCGGGCGCAGCCAGACGATGATGACCGGCTACAAGAACCAGCCGGACAAGACGCGTGAGGGATACTGGACCGATCCCGATTCCGGCGAGGTCTGGCAGCGCATGGGCGATATCGGTCGTCTGGATGCCGAGGGCTTTGTCGAGTTGGTCGGCCGCGCCAAGGATATGATCATCTCGGGCGGATTCAACATCTACCCGGTGGATCTGGAGAACGCTCTGCTCGAAGAGGCGGACGTGATCGAAGCCGCGGTGATCGGTGTCGAATCGCGGCGTTGGGGCGAAACGCCGGTCGGCTTCGTGGAGTTGGGCGAGAGCGCGCGCGATCCAGAGACCATTCGCGAGACGGTCAATGCGCGGCTGGGCAAGACCCAGCGGCTGAGTGCTCTACACCCCATAAACGAGATGCCGCGCAGCCACATCGGGAAGTTGCTGAAAAGCGAACTTCGCGAGGCGGCTACGCGGCTCGGAACAGTGGACTAGCCCTAAGGCCGGCCCTGCTGCCTGTTGCGTCGTCTCAGACGAGCGCGGGCGAAAGCACCACGCTGGAAAGACCGGTCGCAAGAATGATGACCGCAACGCGGCCGAAGATCGTCGTCATCGTTTTTATTCCTTGTCTTGTTGCGCAAGGTTTTACGCGCACAACTTTGCGAAGGTTACACGCGGGTCTGACAGGCGAGTTCGAGACGCGGCGCCGACACGTTGGGGGAGGGGAGAGGAGTGTGTGGGCGGCCGCGTCTCTACTCGCTGCCATATCGCCTCCGGGGGAGCGAACCCTGCGCTAGGAGGCCGCAGTGCCTTATCGGCTGGTCAGCTGGCCCGGAGGAAGGCGACGACAGTTCATCTTGGGGAAGGGACTGTCGCCATCTCTGTGCCGAGGGAGAAGAATGGGAGGGACGTCTCCGCGTCGGCTGTGAGGGTTGTAATAATGTTGCTCACTTGCGAACGAAAGTGAGAAAACATCAGGGTGTGTTGCGTTTTGCGCAAGGTTGATCGGCCCGCCCCCTCCGTGGGCTCTGACCGCCCTCGTTTGCATTGCATGCAAGTTTGAGACATCCTTCCGGCAAAACAGTGGGTTGCCGAGTCGTATCCGGGGTCGCATCCGGAGGGACAACTTGGCTGAACGACGTTACAAGGCTTTCATCAGCTATTCGCACCGGGACAAGCGGATCGCGAACTGGCTCCACGGTCAGCTTGAACAGTTCAAGCTGCCCGAAGGGATCGATGCGCCCGGGCTGGAAGACGGCCTGCGTCCGATCTTCAAGGATCGCGAGGAACTGCCGGCATCGGAGGATCTCGGCGCCGCGCTCGAAAGCGCACTCACCAACAGCGATGCACTGATCGTCCTGTGTTCGCCACACTCGGCGATTTCCCCGTGGATTGCCAAGGAGATCGACCTGTTCAAGCGGGTCAATGGCGATGCTCGCGTGTTTCCCGCAGTGGTCGACGGCGCTCCGCCGTACAACATGCCGCCCCCGCTCCTCGTCCATTACGAGGACGGTACGCCGACCGACCAGCTCGCAGAACCGATCGCGGCAGACCTGCGGCCCGAAGAGGACGGCCGCAAGCTGGGTGTGCAGAAACTGGTCGCCGGGCTCGCCGGGATCGGGCTCGATGAGCTGGTCGACCGGCAGGCCCGCCAGCGCCATCGCCGACTGGCTCTGATTGCCGCTGCATCTTTCGTCGGCATGGTTGTGGCAATCGGCCTTGCGCTGTTTGCCCTGCAGCAACGCAACACCGCGCGCGAGGAGCGGGCCGAGGCGAACGGGTTGATCGAATATATGCTAACCGACCTGCGGGAGGAGCTGGAGCCGGTCGGGCGGCTCGACCTGCTCGACAGCGTCGGCGAACGCGCGATGGAATATTACGCCTCGCAGGACGTCGCCGACCTCACTGCAGAGGAGCTGGCGCGGCGGGCACGCGCGGTCCAGCTGGTGGCGGAGATGCACAATCTTCGGGGCGACAATGACCGGGCCTTGCCTGCTTTCCGCCAGGCGGCCCGGACGACGGGCGAACTGCTCGAGCGTAACCCTGACGATCCCGACGCATTGTTCGCGCATGGCCAGAGCCTGTTCTGGGTCGGATATATCGCCTGGCAGCGCGGTGAAATGGATGACGCGCGAGAATCGCTGGAAGGCTATGCCCGCATCTCGACCCGGCTGGCCGCGATGGATCGCAGCAACCTCGATTGGCAAATGGAGGAGAGTTATGCGCTCTCGAACCTCGGCACTCTTGCGCATGGCGAGGGCGAATATGAGGACGCCCTCCCGCTGTTCGAACGAAGCGTCGCCATAGTCGAGCGTGTCGCCGAGACAGAAGGCCGACCCGCACCACGCCTTGTGGAATGGGGCGAAGGCGTCTCGTGGATCGCCACGACGCAGAACAGACTTGCCGATTTCAAGGCGTCGGAAAAATCGCTCGAACGGGAAGTTGCGCTCTACGAAGAGGTATTGCGCAGCGACCCTGCCAATTCCGACGCCCTGCGCCCGCTCATGTTTGCGCACCAGCAGCAGGGATGGCTCCTGGCGGTAAGCGGCAAGGAAGCAAGAGCGCGTCGGGTGCTCGACGACGCGGTCCAATTTGCCGATCGCCTCCTCGAACAGGATGCCGACCATACCTGGACGATGGAGATGGCGGTTTCCACGCTGGCCACGCGCGCGATGCTCAATTGGGCTGCGGGGCGTGAAGGCGAGGCGAGTGCCGATTACGATAGGGCAGAGCGGCTGCTCGAAGACCTGCGCGAACGCGATCCCAAGAACGTGAAATGGAACGTGGACCGGCTTTCGACCCTCGAATTGAGCCGCGCGCTTTCGGACAGGGCCAGCAGGTCTTCCGACCAGCAACTTGCGATGGCAAGAAAATGGATTGGCGAGCTCGGCGACGACCAAGAGGGTGCATCATGGCAATTGGTGGCCGCGCATTTGATCGAAGGGGCGACCCTCCAGCGTAATGGCGACAGGGCTGCGGCTGCTGCCGCCTTTGCGCGCGCCATCGCGATCGAGAATGAAGCCGCAGGGCTCGACGTCAACATGACCGCACTGCGCGCAATTGCCGCGCAGCGCCTGGGGCAAACCGACCTTGCCCGACAGCTACGCAAACGGCTGGCAGAAAAGGGGATCAACCCACTGATCGATAAACGGATCGCAATCTGAACACCCACGAGGAGGAAAGAATGACGACTACGATCGAAGTAAACGTGATGGGCTGGAACCCGGACTGGGGCAGCGACAACAAGCCCTATTTTACAGGCGACTTCGTCTTCCAGCAGATATCGCCTCCGGGCAAGGAACTGATGACGACCGATGGCTCGCTCAATCTCGAACACCTCGAGATCGACGGAAAGGTCGAGATAATCTTCCATCTCAAGTCGCCCTTCGTCGCCTACCAGAACTTCCTCTACCCGGTCTTCTTCGACGCGGATGCGGAATCGAATTTCTGGGTGCTCGAAGACAAGGGCAAGAAGCCGAAAAAGACCGATGGCCCGACTGGCACGGGACAGTTCACCGTCACGCGGCCCGATGAGCACACGCTCAAAGTGGTGGACGCCAATGGCGATCACAAAAGCTATATCTATTGCCTCGCCATGCGTCTGGGTATCGACGTCAGCGGAGACAACCTGCCCGAATGGTTCGTTGCCGACCCCAAGATCACGAACAGGGGCAACGACCGGATTATCCGGATGGCGCAATATCAGAGCGCCGACTGAGGCAAGCCAGGGCGAACCTTTCGGCAGTTTACGGGCGCAAATGCGCGGGGCTTCTTGCCCTTCGGCTCGCGCGCCCGTAACGCGCGCGCATGGACAGCGCGCACCTCCCCGATTCCATCCTCATCGTCGATTTCGGCAGCCAGGTTACCCAGCTCATCGCACGCCGTGTGCGCGAAGCCGGGGTATACTCCGAGATCGCGCCCTTCACGCAGGCCGAAGAGGCATTCCACCGGTTGAAGCCCAAGGGCATCATCCTGTCCGGATCGCCTGCAGGCGTGCCCGAAGAGGGGAGCCCGCGCGCGCCAGAGATGCTGTTCGAGGCAGGCATCCCGATCCTCGGCATTTGCTACGGCCAGCAGGTGATGAGCCACCAGCTCGGCGGCGAGGTCCGCCCGGGCCACGAGACGGGCGAAGGCGGCGAATTCGGCCGAGCATTCCTCACCGTCACGAAAGAGTGCGCGCTCTTCGACGGCCTCTGGAAGGAAGGCGAGCG
>JABDNC010000123.1 GCA_013001165.1 Erythrobacter sp. | reverse complement strand
TGGCCTATCTCCTATGATGGCTTGATCCACACGCTGATCACGCTCGGCGCTGCGTTGCTCGTCGCATTCCTGTTTCACTGGATTGCCTTCGCCATTCTGCGCCGCGTCGTACGCACATCGAGCAGCCGGATGGACGATATCGTCGTCGAAAAGGTTCGTAAGCCGGTTCGCTGGGCCTTGTTCGGCTTCGCGATCTCCATTGCGGCGGAACATGATGCGCTGGTGGGCAATGGCTGGGACAGGCTGGCCGACTTCCTAATTCCCGCAGCACTGGGGTGGGTCGCTTTCGCCTTGGTCAAAGGCCTTGCCGCAGGATACGAACGCCAGCTCGAAATCGAAGGCGAGGAGGTTTCCACGCGCGGCTATCGCACGCGGATTGCGATCCTCTCACGCACTGCCCGCGTGGCGATCATCATCATCACGATCTCGCTGATCATGTTCAATATTCCCGGGGTGCGCGACGTCGGCACCACGATGCTGGCTTCGGCCGGTCTTGCCGCCCTCGCCGTCGGTGCAGCCGCGCAGCCAGCGCTCAAGTCGCTGATCGCAGGGCTCCAGATGGCGCTGACCCAGCCGCTGCGGATCGGCGACCTCGTCAAGGTCGACGGCCAGGCCGGCAGGGTCGAGGAAGTGCGCATGAGCTTCGTTACCGTCCGCACATGGGACGAACGCGTTCTGGTCGTTCCGACCAGCAGGTTTCTCGATCAGAGCTTCGAGAACTGGTCGCGGGTCAGCGAACAATTGACCGGGCCGGTCATGCTGCATCTCGATCCGATTGCCGAGATCGAACCGATCCGCGAAGAGTTCGAACGTTTCGTAAAGGCACATCCGCTTTGGGACGGCCGCAATATCGCGCTGCTGATGACCGAAGCCTATCCCGAGAGCATCGAGCTACGCTTGTCGATGAGTTCGGAAACCATCGGCGACCTGTTCACCCTGCGCTGCGCGGTGCGCGAACACATGCTTGCGTGGCTGCGCCAGAGCCAGCCCGATGCGCTGATCCGCCACCGCCTCGAAGTGGAGGCGGCGAACCAGCGGGTCTCGGGCGGTTAGGCTTTCTCTGCCCCGTGCTTCGCGTCGCGAGTTGATTCCACCATGCCCTCGTGAATGAAGCCGATCGGGTGAACCTCGGCGGCACGCTTCTTCAGCTCGCCGCGCATCTTGCGATATTCGGCTTCCATCTTGCTGGTCACCGTGGCGCGACTGTCCTTGAGTGCCTCGGTGAAGTCGGCTGCGGTCACTTCCTGAACGTCGCCGCCTGCACGCTGCAAGGCATTGAGGCCGGCTCGGCGAACGACATCCTCTAGGTCCGCACCGGTGAAGCGGGCGGTCTTGCCGGCAACCGCTGCAAGGTTGACATCCTCTGCCAGCGGCATGTTCTTGGTATGGATGCCGAGGATCTGCTCGCGACCGGGCTCATCGGGCGTGCCCACATAGACCAACTCGTCGAAACGTCCGGGGCGCAATAGCGCGGGGTCGACCAGCGTTGGACGGTTGGTGGCGCCGATAACGACAACCGATTGCAGCTCCTCGAGACCATCCATTTCGGCAAGGATCGTGTTCACGACCCGCCCGGTCACCTGCGGTTCGCCCTGCCCGCTGCCACGCGCCGGCACGAGGCTGTCGATCTCGTCAATGAAGACGATGCACGGGGCGACAGCGCGGGCGCGTGCGAACATGCGCGCGATCTGTTGTTCGCTTTCGCCGTACCATTTCGACAGGAGGTCGGAACTCTTCATCGAAATGAAGTTAGCCTTGGCTTCCTTCGCGACCGCCTTTGCCAGCAAGGTCTTGCCCGTGCCCGGAGGGCCATACAGCAGGAAGCCCTTGGCGGGCCTGATCCCGAGCCGGTGGAAAGCGTCGGAATTCTTCATCGGAAGCTCGATGCCCTCTTTCAGCTTTTCGATGGCATCCCCGATGCCGCCGATATCGTGCCAGCCGACATTGGGCATCTGCACCATGACTTCGCGCATTGCGCTTGGCTGGACGCGCTTCAATGCCGAGAGGAAATCTTCGCGGGTGACGCAAAGCTCGTCGAGTACCTCGGGCGGGATGGTCCGCTCGTCGAGGTCGATCTTGGGCATGATCCGGCGAACCGCGTCGATCGCAGCTTCACGCGCGAGCGCGGCAATATCGGCACCGACAAAGCCATAGGTCGCCTTGGCAAGTTCGGTCAGGTCGACCTTGTCGCCCAGCGGCATGCCACGCGTATGGATGCCGAGGATTTCGCGGCGACCCTTCTCGTCCGGAACGCCGATCACGATCTCGCGGTCGAACCGGCCCGGCCTGCGCAACGCCTCGTCGATCGCATCGGGACGATTGGTCGCCGCGATGACCACGAGATTGGAGCGTGCCTCGAGACCGTCCATGAGAGTGAGCAACTGTGCGACGAGGCGTTTCTCGGCCTCACCGGGCACCTTGTCGCGCTTCGGTGCGATGGAGTCGATCTCGTCGATAAAGACGATGGCGGGCGCGGATTTCGTCGCCTCTTCGAAGACTTCGCGCAGCCGCTTCTCGCTTTCGCCGTATCCCGAACCCATGATCTCGGGTCCGTTGATAGTGAAGAAGTTTGCATCGCTTTCATTGGCGACAGCCTGCGCTAGGCGGGTCTTGCCGGTACCCGGCGGGCCATGCAGCAGGACCCCCTTGGGCGGGTCCACGCCGAGACGGGTAAAGAGCTCGGGGTAGCGCAGCGGCAGCTCGACCATTTCGCGAAGCTGCTGGATCGTATCGTCGATGCCGCCGACATCATCGTAATTGACCACGGCACGTGCATCGCGCGGCGCCTCGAACTCAGCGCGCAGCTCGACTTCGGTGTCCTCATCGATATGCACGATACCCTTGGGTGTTGTCGAGACGACCGACAGGCGGATCTGCGTGAGCGCATAAGCGGGCGAATTGAACATGCGGCGCACTTCGGGCGGCATGTTCTGCACCGGTTGCTGGCCCGTCGTTGCGACGAGGTCCCCGGCCGTCAGCGGCTTGCGAAAGAAGTTGCGCTTGAGCGCCTGCGCCGGACCCTGCAGGCGCATTTCGCGCTGCGCCGGTGCGAATACGACGCGGGTTGCAGGGCGCGATTCGGCGGCGGTGACATGCACATGCTCGCCCGAGCCCACCTCGGCATTGCCGCGCTGGAGACCGTCAAGGCGGATGACGTCGAGTGACTGGTCTTCATCGTAAGCGGCCATGGCGATGGCCACCGTGGCACGTTTGCCGGTGATTTCGACCGTGTCGCCTTCGGTAATGCCGAGCGCCTGGAAAGCGGATCGCGGCATGCGGGCGATGCCCTGCCCACTTTCTTCCTGCCGTGCCGCCGCGACCTGCAGCCTTACCGTGTTCTCGTCTGCCGCCGTCGCAGTGTCAGCATCGGCCATATGGGCAAGCTCCCTCGTAGTTCTTCAATCCTCTCGCTCCCAATTGGGGGCGCATTCAGAAACTACAATGAGGGAGCGGCCCGAGAGGTCCACCGCCAGACCGAAACAGGGCAAGAAAAAAGCCCGGCGGACGAACCACCGGGCTAGAAAAGTCTTGGGAGAGGATGCCTGAAAGGCAGGTAGACATATGCTGGTCGGGAAGAAATTGTGCAAGTGCGAAAAGAACAAGGTTTGTTGAGTGAGGCGCAACTCACTCTTGTAAGATACTGAAATTAAACGCGCCGATTTAGGCTCTTATCTCGCTGGTGCAGCACAAGCACGGACGGCGCGCGGATTCGCCGCGGTCCCAAGCCAGGCCGTATGCCGGGTCTTCTCTCCCGAAAATTCACTCGTGCAGGGCCCGGGCTCGATGGTCAGGACAAAAGGCTGATCGCCCGGTACAGCGCCCTCGCTTCCGCGAAAGACATAAGCGTCTCCGTCCCTCGCCCGTTCAACGCCGACCACACGATAGCGCGCGCCCGCATAAGACTGGCTGATCGCCATTTTCGAACCGCGGTTCTCGAACCTTATGAAGGGTTCGCCGAAATTGGCCTTAAAGTCGCCCGGCGCAGCTGAGCCTGCCAAGTGATCGCTGCGATCTACTTCGGCCCTCACGATGACCGGATCGGCCTCGCGCGGTTCCGGCTGCGGGGCAGGATTGCCTTCGCAAGCGGCAAGCGCCGGGAGGAGTATCAACAAAGGTGTCGCGCGCATCGATCATCTCCTTGTCCGGGGGTGACTTATCACAAACTCGGCGCTAGCAGCCATGCCGTAACGGAGGTCCGATGAACAAGCTCTTTCCCGATGCCGCTTCCGCCCTCGACGGGCTCCTGCATGACGACATGCTCATCGCCAGCGGAGGCTTCGGCCTTTGCGGTATTCCCGAAAGGTTGCTCGAGGCGATCCGCGAAAGTGGCGTGAAGGGCCTGACCTTCGCCAGCAACAATGCGGGAATCGACAATGAAGGCATCGGCATGCTGCTGCGCACGCAGCAGGTGAAGAAAATGATCTCCTCCTATGTCGGCGAGAACAAGGAATTCGAGCGACAATTCCTTTCGGGCGAACTCGAGGTGGAATTCTGCCCGCAGGGTACGCTGGCCGAACGCATGCGTGCAGGCGGCGCGGGCATCCCCGGATTCTACACCAAGACCGGCGTCGGCACGCAGGTAGCCGAGGGCAAGGAAGTGAAAAACTTCGACGGAGAGGACTACATCCTCGAGCGCGGCATCTTCGCCGATCTCGCCATCGTAAAAGCATGGAAGGCCGATGAAACCGGCAATCTCGTATTCCGCAAGACCGCGCGCAACTTCAACCAGCCGGCCGCAACCTGCGGCAAGGTCTGCGTGGTCGAGGTCGAAGAGATCGTCCCTGTCGGCAGCCTTGATCCGGACTGCATCCACCTGCCCGGCGTCTACGTCCAGCGCATGATCGTGGGCGCCCCCTACGACAAGAAGATCGAGTTCGTGACCACGCGCGAAAGGGCATCGGCATGATGCGCGCCGCACTGGTTTCATGCGCCGCACTCGCCTTGGCTGCTTGCCAGACAGTACCCGCGGCCGAAGCACCCATAGCCTCCGCTGATGCACCCGATACAATGCAGTGGCTCTATGGCTCGGGCGAAGCTGCCGGGGCCTCGATCCAGGCGTGGCGCAATATTGCCGATTACGCGATCGCCCGCTCGCGCGAGCGCCGCGTCCCGCAATCGGTGACGATGGGTATCGACGGCGCGATTGCCCAGCCGCAGAGCTGCGCGCAGGGCGACAGCTGGAAGCCGCTCGCCGTCGTTTTCGATGTCGACGAGACGGTAATCCTCAATCAGGGTTACGAGTACTGGGCCACCACCACGGGCGCCAGCTTCTCCAAGGAGACCTGGGAGAAGTGGGAAAGGACCGGCGCAAGCTA
>JABDNC010000122.1 GCA_013001165.1 Erythrobacter sp. | reverse complement strand
TTCGCCGGGCTCGGCTTCAGGATCACCTGGTACTGGTAATAGTGCTGCAGGCGGTTCGGGTTCTCGCCATAGCGGCCGTCGGTCGGGCGGCGGCAGGGCTGCACGAAGGCCGCGTTCCACGGCTCCGGCCCCAGCGCGCGCAGCGTGGTGGCGGTGTGAAAGGTGCCCGCGCCCATACGCATGTCGTAGGGCTGCAGAATAAGGCACCCGTTTGCGCTCCAGAAATCGTGGAGCGCAAGGATCATGTCCTGAAAGGATTTTTGCGGATTACGGTCCATGGAGCGGCGCAATGGCGCAAGGGCGAAAACGGGTCAATGCCGCAATGCAGCGACAATTGCGCTTGCCTGTCGGCGTGCTTATGGTCCGCGCAAGTATTTGAAGGGGTCCAATGAAGAATTCACCGTTCGTGGTCGCACTATCGGCACTGTTGCTTGCGCCGATGACAAGCCATGCCTGGGCGCAGGACAATAGCCTTGTCGAAGCGCCGCAGAAGAAGAAGTCGATCCGCAATGCCGGGATCGAAACGCCTTACACCACCCGCAGACCCGACCCCGTGGTCCAGAACTACGAGCCGGCCCCGGCAATCTGGTTGCTGGAAGACGAAGACACCAAGATCTACATGTTCGGCACGATCCACGTGCTTCCCGAAGGCTTCGAATGGCGCAACGGCGTCTTCGACCGGATTGTCGGCGAAGTCGACGAGCTGGTGGTGGAAACCAGCGACGCCGATTCCGATGCTGGCATGCAGACATTCTTCGCCGAGTTGATGGCCGACGCCGATACGAGGACACCAACCTCGCAGCGGCTCACGCCTGAAGCGGGCGAGAAATGGCTCAAGCTGGGCCGGCTGGCCGGCATACCGCAGGACCAGTTCGACCTCACCCCGCCACTCCTCGCCATGTTCGGTGCAGGTATCGAAATGATGGAGGCACAAGGGTCGGAGCATGAATACGGTGTCGAGACCGTACTCGAAGCAGAGTTCGCCGAGGCCGGAAAGCCGATCGGGTCGATCGAGGATTCGCTCGAGGTCCTTCGCTCGCTCCTCGCAATCGACGAAGATTTGCTCCTTGAGGAACTCGAAGCGGACCTCGCAGCATGGGACGGCAATACGATCGACACGCTCGGCGTGGAAGAGGAGGAAAGCGCCGAGCCTGCCGAAACCATCGACCCGTTCGAGGGCGAGCATGATTGGGCACAGGGCGAAACCTCGGAACTCGGCGAGCTCGGTTTCGGCGACACCGAATTCGGCATCGAGCTCGAACGGGTGCTGCTGGAGAACCGCAACGCGAAATGGACTGTCTGGCTGGAAGACCGGCTAGACCGACCAGGCTCCATCCTCCTGGCAGTGGGCGCAGCGCATCTTGCTGGCGATGTTTCGGTCCAGTCGATGCTGACCGAACGCGGATTCGAGGTGAAGCGAATCCAGTAGTCTCGAGCGCGAATCGTCGAGACGATTCGCCGGAATGAAGGGGCCGGGAGCGATGCTTTTCGATGCATTGCCCCCGGCCTCCTTGCGTCAAGAACTGCAGAATTCGGCCAATATGACAGGTTATGCCGACAGTATGTCAGGTCTTGTTGACAACGGAAACAAGACGCGACATAAAGTAAGGGAAACCTGACATAACGGAAGGTTGACCTAACCACTGGACCCTACATCCAAGCTGGAGACCTGACATGAAAAAGACCTTCGTTTTCGCCGCCGCAGCACTCGCAGCAATCGCTACTCCCGCAGCTGCAAAGGACGCACCCGACGCCACGGTCGCCATCGGCGATCTCGACCTGACTACACAGGCAGATCAGAAGAAGCTGGAAGACCGCATCGACAACGCCGTGCGCCGCATGTGCCGTGTCGATGCTTTCGACCTCCAGGCCCGCAAACTCGAACGCAGCTGCCGGCTCGCAGCACAAGCTAATGCCGCCCCGCAGATCGAACTGGCCATCGCCAGCGCCCGTGAAGAGCGCTTCGCAGCCGTCGAACTCGACGTGCAGGGCTGACCCCTTCGCCGGAGCGCGCTCGCGACAACCCGCGCTCCGGCGACCCCTTTCCTCTCCGACTGACACAGGATAGTGACCCGATGAACGGCAAGGCCCTTACACCCCGCGAAAAGCGCGTTCGCAGACACAATGTCTCGACGATCGTCGCTTTTCTGTCCTTCGCCGTCTGGATCACCGCAATCACAGCTTTCAAAGCTGAATTCGGAGCGGTGCGGGGGATCACCTCCGTCCTCTTCCTGGCCGCACTTGTCGTTATGTTCACCACCCGCAATGCGGATGAGTACACGGCGGCGATCTGGCGGGCGGGCACCAGCCTCGCCTTCGTGGTGACGGTGGGCTTCATGTTCTTCGCACCTGCTATCGAGGGCTTCCTCGACGGGCTGTTCGAAGGATTTACCAAGCAGCCGACCGAACGCGATCTCGACACGGGCGAACTCCTCCCGCTGGTTGCCCTCGCCTCCTTCTTCATCGCCAACGCCTGGACCCGCATCCGCGGGACATTCTGACAGGGGAACGCTCATGACCGAAGTAAAGACCTCAAGAGGGCCGCTGCGGTATCGAATCTATTATCGGCTGATGGACCTTGCGCTCGCCATCAATCTGCTGGGTATCTGCGCGGTTGTAGTCGGCACAGCTTCGGGGCTTGAGGTCGAGGATATTCCGCCGGTAATCTACTATCTGCCGCCAATCCTGATCTGGCCGATCACCTATGTCGTCGTGCCGCTCTTGATCGTGCTTTCGAGCATGCGTGATGAATACGCAGAGCTGTTATGGAAGCGAACGATTGCTCAACTCATGATCATAACAGCGGTGCTTCCACCTCTGATTTATGCGGTGATCTGGTTCATTTCCATCGTCATCATTCAAGGTGATGTCGCGAATTGGAATGGGTACCGGCCTGATTGGTTGCTCGATCCACTTCTGGCGGAAAAGTGGCGCCTGGGTGTGATTTTGGAATTCTGGCAGGCGTTTACGCTGGGATTCGTGATCCTCTTCCAATGGAACCGCTGGCGAGATTCTAGATGAAGAACCGCCTTCGCGTCCTCAGAGCCGAGCGCGAATGGAGCCAGGCCGAACTGGCCGGCCGTCTCGACGTCTCGCGCCAGGCGGTCAACGCCATCGAGACGGGCAAGCACGACCCGTCCCTGCCGCTCGCGTTCCGCATCGCGCGCCTGTTTGAAATGCCAATCGAGGAAATTTTCGATGACACGGAAGGATGAGATGTTCGAGGACGAGAAGCCTTTTCACATGGGTCGCTATTTTGCCCATGTCATCGGCTGGAGCATCCTGCTCAGTTTCCTGCTGGTCGGTCTCATCTTCGTGTGGGCCGGCGGCAAGGACATCGCGACTGGCAGGGCGACACAGTCCGACTTGATTTTCACCGCTATCGGCATCCTGATGATCCCGCTGGTCAGCTGGGCGCTCTGGAGGTACCTGCCCGATTTCACAATGGGCGAGCCCAAGACGCCGCGGGGCAACCGCATCCGCTGGATACTTGGCGCCGTGGTGGTGATCGGCGTAGTAATCAGTTTCCCGCTGATCAACCGCGATGGTCCCGATGGCGAACCGTTGCATCTGTTCTCGAATAGCCCTCTGCCGACCGATGTCGTCTGGCCGATGATAGCCCTGTGGGCGATCGCGATCCCGATCATCGCCTACATCGCGCGGCGCAACTCGGACGACTACACGCTGGCAGCGAACGATTTCGGATTCATGCTGGGTGGCTACCTTTTTTACTTCACGGCCCCGCTCTGGTGGATCGGCTGGCGCGGAGGATTGCTGCCGCAGCCGGACGTCATGATCATCTTCATCGCCAGCTTCGTTGTCATCAACTTCGGCAATTTGTGGAAGCGGCAGGTCGGCTGAATACGATTCTTATGGACTGTTGTGCGGCTCACGTTTCTTATGGCCGTACAGTATTAGAGAGGAAAATAGTGGCCGTGATGAAATCGAACCTATTCAAAAGCACCGTAGCCGGGCTCGCCCTTGTGGCCCTGCAGGCGTGTTCGACACTGCCTGATGACGCAGCAATTGCATCGGTGGCCGAAGAAGCGGCCGCCGAACTTGCTGCAGAAAAAGGCCCCGCACTCTGGAAGGTCGCGGACGAGGATACGACGATCTACATCTTCGGCACCGTCCATGCCCTGCCCGGAGACGTGGATTGGTACAGCGGTCCGGTGAAAACCGCGCTCGACAGCAGCGGCTCGCTGGTCACCGAGGTCGATATGACCCCGGAAGTCCTTGCGTCGATGGGCCAGACGATCGCCTCCAAGGGCATGTTCAACGATGGTCGCACGCTGCGCGGGGTGATGACCGACGAGCAGAAGGCAAAGTTCGAGGCGGGTATCGCCAAACTCGGTATTCCCGCTGAAGCGCTCGACCCACTCGAACCGTGGTTTGCAGCAATCAACATCGCGCAGATCTTGCTGCAATCGGCAGGCTACGACGGCGAGAACGGCGTGGAAAAGGTACTCGAGGCCACCGTAGCGGAAGGCACTGAACGGGTGGCTCTGGAAACCGTCGATTTCCAGATCTCGATCTTCGACGAACTGCCGATGGAAAACCAGCTCGCCTTCCTTTTGCAGACTGTCGAGGACCCGCAGGCCGGCATCGCAATGCTGGACCGTATCATCGCCGAATGGGCCGAGGGTGACACCGAGGAACTGGGCAAGATGCTGCAGGAAGCGAATGCGTCCGATCCCCTAGTCACCGCTCGCCTGTTCCACCAGCGCAATGCCAATTGGGCCGTTTGGGTCGACGAGCGCCTCGACACGCCGGGCACTGCGTTCATGGCAGTCGGTGCCGGACACCTGGCTGGCGAGAACAGCGTGCAGGATTACCTCGGTGAACGTGGCATTTCCGTGAGCCGCGTCCAGTAGGACTTGCATTGCCGCAATGGCTTGGCAGAGAGGAAGCGTGACCGCACGCTTCCTCTTTCTGTTTCTGGCACCTTTCCTGATCGCCTCGTGCGACAGTCATCAAGAACCTTCCGCAGTCTCACTCGTGCAGGGCTATCCTGCACTTTGGCAGATCGAGAACGCGGACGGAGACACCGAAGGCTGGCTCTACGGGACCATTCACGCCCTCCCCGCCGACGTATCCTGGCGCTCGGCGGAATTCGAACAGGTCGCCCGGAAGGCCGACTTCCTCGTGGTGGAGGCCGCCGATCTCAACGACACCGGCGGTCTTGCAGCACTCTTTGGACGCATTTCGACCGACGAGCCTCCGCAGGAAGGGCTGGTCGCCCGCCTCGACCCTGCCCTGCGTGAAACCTTTGCGGAATTCGTCGAAGAGAAGGAGCTGTCCGTCGCTGCACTCGACCGGCTGGAAAGCTGGGCCGCCGCGTTGGCGATCGCGCAGGCGGCAAGCACCGGAGATACGCAAAATGGCGTCGATCGTTTACTGATCGACGAATTTGCCGACGAGCCCATCGGTGAACTGGAAGGAGCCGAGAAGCAGCTAGGAATCTTCGATGACCTTCCGGAATCCGAACAGCGTGACCTGCTCAACGCCGTGGTGGAAGAGGCAACACTTGGTGACGAAGGCATTCAAGCGCTGGCAGTAGCATGGAAAAGCGGCGATCTCGAAACTCTGGAAGCGCGCAGCCGTCAGGGCATGCTAGGCGATCCTGAACTGCGCGAGGCGCTGCTTGTCGGACGCAACCGCTATTGGGCGGCGCAGCTCGACGTGCTGCTTTCGCAAGAGAAGCGACCCTTGATAGCGGTGGGCGCCGCGCACCTTGTCGGACCGGATGGCCTCCCGGCATTCCTCGAAGCCCGCGGCTACATCGTTCGCCGCATCCAGTAGGCGGCCGCACAACGGGCGCTTGCTTTTCACCACGGTCACGCTATATGCGCGCGCTTCGGCGTCATGGTCATCCCTGGAGGCGTGGCGGACCGAGTATATCAAACGCATTCGAAAGGTAAGCGACATGAGCGACGCTCTGACACTTCCGGCCGAGACGCGCGAACGGGCTGGCAAGGGAGCCTCCCGTGCACTGCGTCGCGAAGGCCGTGTCCCCGCCGTGATCTATGGCGGCAAGGAAGAACCCATCACGATCCACGTGGAAGCCAAGGAACTGGTCCGCCAGCTCGGCACCGGCCACTTCATGAACTCGATCGTCACGATCGAACTGGGTGGCAAGAAGATCAAGACTCTCCCCAAGGACGTGTCGCTTCACCCCGTCTCCGACCGCCCCGAGCACGTCGACTTCTTCCGTCTCGCCAAGGGCGGCAAGATCGAAGTCCAGGTTCCGGTGGTCTTCACCAACGAAGAAGATAGCCCGGGCCTCAAGAAGGGCGGCGTGCTTAACGTTGTCCGTCACGAGCTCGACCTCGTCTGTGAAAACGACAAGATCCCCAGCGAGATCGAAATCGACGTCACCGGCAAGGAAGTCGGCGATTCGATCCACATCAGCGAAGTGAAGCTGCCCGCAGGTGCCGAAAGCGCCATCACCGATCGCGACTTCACCATTGCCACCCTCGTTGCTCCGTCGGCGCTCAAGAAGAGCGAAGGCGCTGAAGGCGACGACCAGACCGGCGAAGACATGGAAGCTGGCGAAACCGCCGCGACCGAGCAGGGTCCGGACGACGACGCTGCACAGGAACAGGAAGACAAGAGCGAGTAAGCTCAGTCCTTTTCCAAGAAATCACCAGGGCGCCGGTCTCGAAAGAGGCCGGCGTTCTTGTTTTTCGGCACGGTCTGGCTAGGTGGCTCTCATGCAAATCTGGACAGGCCTTGGAAATCCCGGACCGCAATATGCGATGCACCGGCACAACATCGGTTTCATCGTGTGCGACACGATTGCCGAGATGCACGGCTTCGGCCCGGTGCAGAAGAAGTTTTCCGGCTGGGTTCAGGAAGGCCGGATCGGCACCGAGAAGATCGTGCTGCTGAAGCCCGCGACCTTCATGAACGAGAGCGGACGCGCGGTCGGCGAAGCGATGCGCTTCTACAAGCTCGATATCGAGGACCTTACCGTCTTTCATGACGAGCTTGATCTCGCCCCGTTCAAGGTCAAGGTCCGCCGCGGCGGCGGGCTTGCTGGCCACAACGGCCTGCGCTCGATTAACCAGCATCTCGGCCCCGACTTTCGCCGCGTGCGGATCGGTATCGGCCATCCCGGCAGCAAGGACCGGGTGACCGGCCATGTCCTTGGCAATTACGCCAGGAACGAGATGGACGACCTTGCTGCAATGCTCGGCGCGATCGGCGCAGAGGCCGAATTGCTCGCTAAGGGAGACGACGCGCGCTTCATGAATGATGTCGCGCTGCGCATGCAGGAATGATGTGCTAGGGCCTCCTGCAAAGAGGAGACCCACATGCCCCAGATCAATCGCCGCAGCCTGCTTGCCGGAGCAGCCGCCACCGGAGTTGTCGCGGTCGCAGCCCGCGCCGCACAGGACGACATGATGACGCCGCCTGCCGATATGTCCGGCAAGAGCGTACTGATCACGGGGTGCTCTTCGGGCTTCGGCAGGCTGATGGCTGAGGACTTCGCACGCAAGGGTGCGAAGGTTTTTGCCACGATGCGCAGCCTCCCCCGCCCCGAGGCCGACGAACTGCGCACGCTAGCCGAAGCTGAATCGCTCGATCTTCACGTCATTGAAATCGACGTCACCAGCGACGAGCAGGTTGCCGCAGGCGTTGCCGAGGCCGAGCGGATTGCCGGCGGCGCGATCGACGTGCTGGTCAACAATGCGGGGATTTCGACAGCGGGACCCATCGAGATCCAGGACATGCAGGCGACCGCGCTGTTGTTCGACACGAATGTCTATGGCCCGCACCGATTGGCTCGGGCGGTCCTGCCCGCAATGCGCGCACGCAAATCGGGACAGATCTTCAATGTCACTTCGCAACTAGTCCGCGTGATGATCCCCGGATTCGGACAGTATTCGCCCACGAAATTCGCGCTCGAGGCCATGAGCGAACAGATGGCCTACGAGCTGGTGCCTCACAATATCGACGTCACGATCGTAGAACCGGGCGGCTATCCGACGAAGATCTGGGACAATGCCAACCGGCTCACCATGGGCTTGCTGGAACGGGCCGATGACAAGCATCTCGCTGGTTATCCCGCGATGATCGAACAGCTTCGCCAGCGCGGCGCAGGTGGCGGAGATACCGATCCGATGGATGTACCCAATGCCATCGCCGCGATCATCGCCATGCCCCCGGGCACACGGCCGCTCCGCAAGCCTGTCCACCCCGGCCCCAAGCCGCAGATCCCGATCAATGAGGTCAGCGCCAAGGTGCAGGTCGGCTGGCTGGGCGAATCCCCCTACGGCCCGCTGATCAAGGCCGTTCACAACGTCTGATCTTCTGGCATTGTTGGCCGACCAGCGCTAAGGGCGCGGCCAACACTTTATTTCCGGAGTAATCGATGGGTTTCCGTTGCGGGATCGTCGGCCTGCCGAATGTCGGCAAGTCCACCCTTTTCAATGCATTGACCGAGACGCAGGCCGCACAGGCTGCGAACTACCCGTTCTGCACGATCGAGCCGAATGTCGGCCAGGTCA
Source organism: Erythrobacter sp. (assembly GCA_013001165.1). GTDB lineage: Bacteria > Pseudomonadota > Alphaproteobacteria > Sphingomonadales > Sphingomonadaceae > Qipengyuania. The sequence goes on along the minus strand of JABDNC010000122.1, from coordinate 1,022 downwards.
GTGTGCCGGACGAACGGCTCGACAAGATCGCCGCGATTGCGCAGTCGGCCAAGGTCATTCCGACCCAGCTCGCCTTCGTCGACATCGCGGGCCTCGTGAAGGGCGCGAGCCAGGGCGAAGGGCTGGGTAACCAGTTCCTTGGCAATATCCGCGAGGTGGACGCCATCGTTCACGTGCTGCGCTGCTTTGAGGATGACGACATCCAGCATGTCGCCAACAAGGTCGATCCAATCACCGATGCCGAAGTGGTCGAAACCGAACTCATGCTCTCCGACCTCGAAAGCCTCGAAAAGCGCGTTCCAGCGGCTGAAAAACGCGCAACGGCGGGCGACAAGGAATCCAAGATCATCGCCAGTGTCCTCGGACAGGCCCTCCAGTTGCTGCGTGACGGCAAGCCCGCCCGCCTCACCGAACCGAACGACGAGGAGGAGGCGCGCGTCCTGCGCCAGGCCCAGCTGCTGACAGCCAAGCCCGTCCTGTACGTCTGTAACGTCGGCGAAGAAGACGCGGCCAAGGGCAATGCCTTCTCCGAGCTCGTCTTCAAGAAAGCCGAAGCGGAAGGTGCGCAGGCAGTCGTCGTTTCGGCGGCCATCGAAAGCGAACTGGTTGCGATGGATGCCGAAGACCGCGCCGAATATCTCGCCGAGCTGGGCCTTGAAGAAAGCGGCCTCAGCCGCGTGATCAAGGCCGGCTACAAGCTGCTCGGCCTCAACACCTTCTTCACCGCCGGCCCCAAGGAAGCCCGCGCTTGGACCTTCCCCGAAGGTGCCAAGGCCCCGCAGGCAGCCGGCGAAATCCACACCGATTTCGAGAAGGGTTTCATCCGCGCCGAAACCATCGCTTACGAGGACTTCGTTGCACTCAACGGCGAAAGTGGCGCGCGCGAGGCGGGCAAGCTGCGTCAGGAAGGCAAGGAATACCTCGTGCAGGACGGCGACGTGATGCTGTTCAAGTTCAACGTCTGATCCCGGCAGGAAGTCCAGCAATGAAGAACCTCGTCACCGCACTCGCTCTTGCAGCGG
>JABDNC010000121.1 GCA_013001165.1 Erythrobacter sp. | reverse complement strand
GGCCGCTGGCTCTTGCCGCGATTTCCGCGCTCGTCTGGCTGTTGTCGAAGCAGAAGGGCAAGGGCAGCGCGTTTCTCGTCGGCTGGCTGTTCGGCGTCGCGCATTTCACGCTGACCAACAACTGGATCGCGACCGCATTCACCTATCAGGCGGAGATGCCGGCCGCGCTCGGCTGGGCTGCCGTTCCGCTCCTGTCGCTCTATCTCGCCGTCTGGCCCGCACTCGCGGCGCTGGCGGCATGGATGATGGCGCGAAACCGCGGCCTTCCGGCTTTCGCGCTCGTTTTCGGGGCCCTCTGGGTGCTGGCCGAGTGGCTGCGAAGCTGGGTCTTCACCGGGTATGCCTGGGGGCCGTTCTCCATGGTCTTGCTGGGAGACTGGTCGCGGCCGGGTGTCGCAGGGGTGCTTGGTCTTACGGGCACCTATGCACTTTCGGGCATTGCGGTTGCTTATTCCGGACTGCTGGCGTGGTTGGTCACGAGCCGCCGCTGGGCAGGGCTGGCAATCGCTGGCGCCGTCGCAATCGGAGGCATGCACTGGCCGGCACCCCAGCCGGTCGGCGGCTATCTGCCGCTGACGCTGGTGCAGCCGAATTTGCGCCAGGATGAGCTCGACGATCCGACCAAGTTCGAAGAGCAGTTCCAGCGGATCGCTTCGCTCAGCAGACCGCTCCGCCCCTTGAGCCGGCGGCTCGTCCTGTGGCCCGAGAGCGGCGTTCCGGACTACCTGCGCGAAGGCTATCCGCAGCGCTACTACGTGCAGATGACCGCTGGCGGCGACCCAGCCTTTGCACGCTATCGGATCGGGCAGACGATCGGCGAAGGCAGCCTCCTGCTGACCGGTACCGTCGATCTGGAGATCGGCGAGGTGGACGGCCGCGAGAGAGCTGTCGGCGCATATAACGCTATCACCCCGATCGACGCCGAGGGCACGCTGGGCCCACGCTATTCCAAGGCGCATCTTGTCCCTTACGGCGAGTACCTGCCGATGCGCGCGTTGCTTGAACCGCTCGGCCTGTCGCGGCTTGTTGCAGGCTCGATCGACTTCATTCCGGGCCCGGGCCCGCAAACCTTCGACTTCGGTCCCCACGGCAAGGCGGGAATGCAGATTTGCTACGAGATCGTCTTCTCCGGCGAAGTCGTCGAAGCTGGCGTGCGACCGGACTACATCTTCAATCCTTCCAACGACGGCTGGTTCGGCGAATGGGGACCTCCGCAGCATCTTGCCCAGGCACGGATGCGGGCGATCGAGGAAGGGCTCCCTGTCCTCCGGTCAACCACCACCGGTATCAGCGCGGTCATCGATGCGCATGGGATCGTGCGCAATCACATCGGACGGGGCCGTGCGGACCGCATCGATACCCATGTCCCGCCCGCCGGTGATCCCACCCTGTTTTCCCGGTGGGGGCATTGGCTGACCCTCCTTTGGGGGATGCTCCTATTAGCCGGATCGCTGGTTGCCATGCGCCTTCACCAGCGTTACGTGTCGCGGAGCACATAAAGCTTTCTTTATATCTTTCAGTCGGGGTCCTTCATGCGCACCAATTATCTGTTCACTTCCGAAAGCGTTTCGGAGGGTCATCCAGACAAGGTGTCCGATCAGATCAGCGATGCCATTGTCGATTTGATGCTCTCGAAAGACCCCGAATCGCGCGTCGCTTGCGAGACCATGACGACCACCCAGCGCGTGATCCTGTCGGGCGAAATCCGCTGTGCGCCGATGTACGACATGAACAACCCCGAGTGGGCGGTGAACGGCGGCTGGGCCCCGGGCGCAAAGGACGAGATCGAGCGGGCTGTGCGCCGCACCGTCCGAGAAATCGGATACGAACAGGAGGGCTTCCACTGGAAGACGCTGACGTTCGAAAACCATCTGCACGGCCAGTCGAGCGAAATCGCGCAGGGTGTCGATGCCAACGGCAACAAGGATGAAGGCGCAGGCGACCAAGGGATCATGTTCGGCTTTGCCTGCGACGAGACGCCCGATCTCATGCCCGCGACGCTCGACTATTCGCACAAGATCCTCGAACGGCTTGCCGCCGACCGCAAGAGCGGCGCCGCGCCGTTCCTCGAGCCCGATGCCAAAAGCCAGCTTTCGCTGCGTTACGAAGACGGCAAACCGGTCGCATGCACTGCGGTCGTCGTCTCGACCCAACATGGCAAGGGCTATCACGAGGGCGAGAAAGAGGCCGAACTCAAGTCCTATGTGAAAGGCGTCGTCGGCGAAATCCTCCCCGATGGCTGGCTTTCGGAAGAGACCGAGTGGCACATCAACCCGACGGGCGCTTTCGAGATCGGCGGGCCCGATGGCGACGCGGGTCTTACCGGCCGCAAGATAATCGTCGATACTTATGGTGGCGCGGCCCCCCATGGCGGCGGTGCCTTCAGCGGCAAGGACCCGACCAAGGTCGATCGTTCCGCTGCCTACATCACGCGATACCTGGCGAAAAATATCGTGGCGGCGGGCCTTGCCAAGCGCTGCACGATCCAGCTCTCTTATGCGATCGGCGTGTCCAAGCCGCTTTCGCTTTATGTCGACACACACGGCACCAGTGCCGAGGGCGTCACCGACGAGGCGCTGGAAAACGCGATCGGAAGCATCGAGAAGCTCGGTGGCCTTACGCCGCGCGGGATCCGCATGCACCTCGGCCTCAACAAGCCGATCTATCGCAAGAGCGCGGCATATGGCCATTTCGGACGGCAAGCCGAAGGCGAGGACTTTCCCTGGGAACGCACCGACCTTGTGGCAGATCTCAAGGCCGCGCTTGGCTGAGGGCTAGTCGGGGTCGTCCTGCCCCTTGGCGGGTGAGGCCGTCTCAAGTGCCAATTCGGCATCGGAGAACACGAAGGGACTGCGCACCGACGGCATACCGTCGATGTCTAGCCGCATGCCCCTTGCCTGCGTCTGCGGATCGGCAAAAACTTCGTTGATGTCGTTGATAGGTCCGGCGGGGATTGCCGCATTGGCGCAAGCCGCAAGCAGTTCGTCGCGCGACCAGTCCTGTGTGGCTTCAGCAATGAGCGCGTCGACTTCGCCACGATGAGCCACGCGAGCCGCATTGCTCGAAAAGCGTTCGTCGTCGAGCAGGTCATCGCGCCCGAGGACCGTCAGTAGTTTCCGGAAAAGCGCGTCGTTTGCAGGGGCAAGCACGACCTTGCCATCCTCTGTCGGGAAAACGCCATAGGCGCTCACCTGTGCATGCGCGTTGCCCATACGTGGCGGGTTCTCGCCGGTTGCAAGGTAGCTCATCGCCTGGTTCGCGAGCAGACCGACCGAACAGTCGAGCAGGCTCATGTCGATCCACTGTCCCTTGCCGGTCCGGTGACGCATCAGCAGAGCCGCCTGCACCGCATTGGCTGCCCAGAGGCCAGTGGACAGATCGCTTATCGAGACGCCCATCTTCATGGGATCGCCGTCCGGTTCGCCGGTCAGCGCCATGAACCCGCTCATGGCCTGGATGACGAAGTCGTAGCCCGGCTCGTCGCGACGCGGTCCGGTCTGGCCGAAGCCGGTTATCGAGCAATAGACAAGCGCCGGATTGGATTTCGAAAGCGTCTCGTAATCGAGCCCGAACTTGGTAAGGCCGCCCGGCTTGAAGTTCTCCAGCACGACGTCGGCGCCGCGCGCCAGCCCGACAACGTGTTCAAGGCCGTCAGCATCGCGAAAGTCGGCCACGATCCCGCGCTTTCCGCGATTGCAGGCGTGGTAATAAGCGCTGGTTTTCTCGCCACCATGCTCCACCCAGGGCGGGCCCCAGATGCGGGTATTATCGCCTTCGGGGCTTTCGACCTTGATCACGTCCGCGCCAAGGTCGGCGAGGATCTGTCCAGCCCATGGTCCAGCGAGGACGCGAGCGAGCTCGAGCACCTTCAGTCCGGCGAGCGGTGCATTCTCATTGCGCGGTTTGTCGAGCCAGTCGGCCATCGTCTCAGCCGAGAGCGACCTCGTATTTCGCGGTCGTGCTGGCGGCGATGTCCTCTTCGGTCACGCCCGGAGCCAGCTCGATAAGCTGGAAGGTGCGGTCATGATCCTTGCGGCGGAACACGCCGAGATTGGTGATGATCATGTCGACCACGTTCTGCCCGGTCAGGGGTAGGGTGCAGGCGGGAATGAACTTGGGATCGCCCGCCTTGCTGGTGTGGTCCATCACAACGATGATCTTCTTCACGCCGGCGACGAGATCCATCGCGCCGCCCATGCCCTTGATCATCTTGCCCGGGATCATCCAGTTGGCGATGTCGCCGTTCTCGGCCACTTCCATCGCACCGAGGACGGTCAGGTCGATATGCCCGCCCCGGATCATGGCGAAGCTCTGCGCGCTGTCGAAATAGGCGCTGTGCGGCAGTTCGCTGATCGTCTGCTTGCCGGCGTTAATCAGGTCCGCGTCTTCTTCGCCCTCATAGGGGAAGGGGCCGATGCCGAGCATGCCGTTCTCGCTCTGCAGCGTGACATGCATGCCTTCGGGAATGTGGTTGGCGACCAGCGTCGGGATGCCGATGCCGAGGTTGACGTAGTAGCCGTCTTCCAGTTCCTGCGCGGCGCGGGCGGCCATCTGGTTGCGGTCCCAGCCGGTGCGTGCTTGCGTGTCGGTCATCTCAATTGCCTTCGTTCATGATTGCGGGCGCATCGGCAGGTGCGGTCTCGGGCGACCAGCGGGTGCCTTCGGGAAACACTTCTTCCACCGTGCCCTTCAGCGAATAGCCGTAGACGGGGTTGGGCAGGACGAACCAGCCATTGCCCCACAGCTGCGCGAGATCGCCGCGAGCAGCCAGTTCGCGACGTTCGAGCGGCGCGCGCGTATCGTCGTTGAAGATGTCGGCGAAGTCGCCGAGATTGTCGCCCGCAAGCGCCACCACGCAATAGCGTTCGGCGATCATGGCGCGGCGGCCGTCCTTGTCGCCGCTATTCACGCCATCGTCGCCACGCAGGAACAGCGTGTCGCGATGGATCGCCTCGCCAAGTCCGGCAGCGGCAATCGCCCGCGCAGCGCCTTCGGGACTGAATTCGCGGTTCGTGTTGAACACCGGAATGATCCCGGCTTCGCGCAAGCGGCGGATGCCGGTCACGGCGCCGGGGACGGGGCGGACATAGCTTGCGCCGGTCCTTTCCCACTTCTCCCAGGTCTCCTTGGAGAAGCTGGCGCCCGTGGTGGTGGCCCAGTACTCGTAACCCTGATTGAGGATTACCGTCTCGTCGACATCGAAAACGACGGCGA
>JABDNC010000085.1 GCA_013001165.1 Erythrobacter sp. | reverse complement strand
CGCTCGGCACCCCCTGCGCCAAGAGCAGTGATCAAGATTGCAATATGTTGCGCCACGCCTGAAGTCTTCGCCCTCCGCCGCTCGGTAGCATTTGAATTAGCACAGATGATGGTGCGGATTAGTTGGGCAAACGGTCTAACCCCTTATGCCCTGAGCCTATTCACCCCTCCCCGGCAGACGTGCGTTTTGCCGTCCTAAAGGGGTAGCTCGTCTTTCCGCTCGTCAGGACGCGCGCTTGGGACCATTCTGCCCGGCGATGCACAGACCGGTCGAAACAGGGACGATGGCGACCCATAAGCCAGTCGAAGGTGGTGGCGGCCGGATGGCCCTCGCCGGATTTGCCGTGCTTGGCCTGGTGCTGGCGGGGATTGCGGGCCGCATCCTCTCCTACCCGCTCAACCGCGACGAGAACCTGTTCGTCACGGTCGCCGCAAATTTCGGCAATGGCGATATCTATCGCGATCTGGGCTACAACCACCTGCCGAACCTGCCCTATCTTCTCGGGCTGGTTTACGAGATGGTCGGGACTTCGAGCCCGCTCCTTACCGCGCGTGTGCTGCTGATCGGCTTCTGGCTTCTGGCGATTGTCTCGATCTGGAAGCTATCGCGGCAGCTCTCTTCGGGGAGCGTCGCATTTCTTGCCGCTTCTCTCGTCCTCCTTTGCAACACTATGCTGCTGACTGGTGCGGGCACGCTGGCAACCAACAATTTCATTCCGGTCGCTCTCGTTTTCCCAGCGTTTGCCCTGCTGGTCTCCGGGATCGAGCGCGAAAACCTTTCACCAGCGCGCCTATTTTTCGCCGGATTGATCGCCTCGCTCGTCATCGGATTCAAGGCGAATTACGTCTTCATTGCTCCCTTCTTCGCGCTGGCGATCCTGATTACCCCAATCGCCAATTCCATGAAGGAAAGACTTGTACGCGGCCTGTTGCCGCTGGCAGCCGGAGGGATCATCGGAGGCTTGCCCACCCTCGCCCATATGCTTTCTGATCCCGAGGCATTCTTCGCGCATACTCTGAGTTATTTCATGGAGTTGCACCCGGCTTACTGGGCCGAAGCAGACTTGCCGAAAGCCGTCGGGATAAAGGACAAGATCCTCCTTGCCGAGCGGATGTGGCTGGGCAATACGAGCCTGCTTGCCATGGTAATCGTCGGCACTATGGCGGCGCTTGTGACAGCCATGAATGGTTTGCGCGCTCTGACCGACTGGAAGGTGATCGTGATAGCGGGGATGGCGCTATGCGGCTTCGTGGTGTCCTTCATCCCGACCCCGTCATTCGATCACTATTACGTCCCGCCGCTTCCGTTTCTCGTTTTGCTGATCCTCGTCCTCGCAGGAAAGATCGGGGGAGAGCATCGCCGGGCTGTGACGATGCTTATGGCGAGCGCTGCGGTCCTGTGCGTCCTCAATGCCACGCCGAGGCTTGCAGGCGGGCTCGCGAGCTTTGCCACCACCGGCTCTTGGGACACGCTGCGACTTGCGCGGGATGTCCAGGACGCCGGCGCCGCTGGAGGGCTCGATCGGGGCGACAGGATCGCGACGCTTTCACCCGTACTAGCGCTGGAGGGTGGATATTCGATCTATCCGGAGTTCGCGGCCGGCCAGTTCGTCTACCGCGTCGCGCCGTACATGACGGATGAGGATCGCAAGCTCTACCGCACCACCTCGCCTGACGAACTGCCCCGATTCCTCGATATAAACCCACCCAAGGCAATTCTGGTTAATCGAGAAGAGGAAATGGAGGCCGATCTGGCCGAATACGCCCGGCAGCGTGGCTACCAGCAGGTCGATAGCCCGGATTCCGGCAATAGCTTCGATCTCTACGTGGCTGGGCGCTGACCCTTTCGTATGGTGCTAGCCCCTTGGGAGGGGCCCTGGCTAAACCTGCCTAACCCCGATGCCCATTTCGGCAAAACCCGCGGTTTCCGTAGACTTGAACCACGGCGGGGGCCTTTGAGGGGCTCTCGCCACCGTTGAAGGCGAAAGGAAGCTGAGATGAAGGTGGTTCTACTGGCAGGGGGGCTCGGATCCCGACTTGCGGAAGAGACCGTCCGTATTCCCAAGCCCATGGTCGAGGTGGCCGGACGCCCCATCATGCTGCATGTGATGGATATCTACGACCATTTCGGTTTCAGCGATTTCATCATCGCCTGCGGTTACAAGGCGATTTCGATCAAGAGCTTCTTCCAGGACCTGCACCTGATGACCAACGACTTCACGGTCGGGATCGGGAACGGCAAGATGGATCTCAAGCCCACGTCCAAGGTCGACTGGAAGGTTTCGGTGGTCGACACCGGGCTCTCCACCATGACCGGCGGACGCCTGCGGCGCCTGCGCGACTGGATCGGCGACGAACCCTTCATGGTCACTTACTCCGACGGGGTGGGCAATATCGATATCGGCAAGCTGGTCGAATTCCACAAATCGCACGGCAAGCTGGCCACGGTCACCGCGGTCCAGCCGCCCGCACGCTTCGGCAACCTCGAACTCGATGGCGACCAGGTTTCCGAATTCACCGAGAAGGTGCGCAAGCACGAAACCTGGATCAACGGCGGCTTTTTCGTCTTCGAGCCGGGTGTGCTCGATTACCTGACCGGTGACGACGAACCCCTCGAACAGGCCCCGCTGACCAAGATCGCCCGCGACGGCGAGCTGATGGCCTACAAGCACAAGGGCTTCTGGCATCCGATGGACACCGTCCGCGACCGCGACACGCTCAACAAGTACGCCGCGAGCGACAATCCGCCTTGGCTTGATTTCGAAAACGGCAAGCCCGTCCTTTCCACCGATTCCCAGGTGCAGCTGGTCAATGCCTGACATACCCCCCGTCCCGATGGAGGCGTTGGCCAGCTGCTTTTCCGGCAAACGCGTGCTCGTTACCGGGCACACGGGCTTCAAGGGGTGCTGGCTGTCGCTTTGGCTCGAACGGATGGGCGCGCAGGTCATCGGCGTTGCGCTCGAACCGCCGCCGGGCCCTTCCATGTTCGAAAGCGTCGGCCTTGCTGAGCTGATCGACCACCGGATCGGCGATGTGCGCTCTGCCGATGATTTCGAGCGTGCGACAGAAGGCGTCGATGCCGATCTCGTCATGCATCTTGCCGCGCAATCGCTCGTCCGTCCTTCCTATGACGATCCGGTCGATACCTTCGCCACCAATGTGACCGGCACCGCCGTGGTCCTCGACCGTGCGCGCCGCATGCCATCGCTCAAGGGCATCGTCGTCGTCACCAGCGACAAGTGTTACGAGAACCACGAGTGGGAATGGCCCTATCGCGAGACTGACCAGTTGGGCGGCAGCGATCCCTATAGCGCATCCAAGGGCTGTACCGAACTGGTCGCCAGCTCGTTTCGCCGGTCCTATTTCTCACAAGCAGGCAGCCCTCACCTCGCAACGGTCAGGGCCGGCAACGTCATCGGCGGCGGTGACTGGGCCGTCGACCGGCTGATTCCCGATATCATCCGCGCCACTCTGGCCGGAACCGCAGTCACCATCCGCAATCCGGCGAGCGTGCGTCCGTGGCAGCATGTCCTCGAACCGCTCTCCGGTTACCTCGAGCTTGCGGCCAAGCTGCTCTCAGAGGACGGCGAACGCTTTGCAGAGGCGTGGAATTTCGGACCACCACCAGCAGCCTTTCAGGAAGTCGAACCGATCGCGCGCAAGCTTCAGGCCGAGTGGGGCCCGGGCGCCGCTCAGATCGCATTCGGCAAGCGCAGCGGTGAACCGCACGAAGCCCGCATGCTCACGCTGGACAGCAGCAAGGCGATGCAGCGTCTCGGCTGGGCCTCGCGCCTCTCCACCAACGAAGCGATCGCCATGATCGCCCAGTGGTACCGTGCCTTTGCAGATGGGGGCGTCGACATGCGCGCCCTCACCCTTGCCCAGATCGACCGCTTTTGGGGCACAGACACAGCTATCAACCAGCCTGAAGGGAAACGCCCGGTATGCGCGTAAATTACGGTCAAACCGTCCACGGCGAAGAGGAAATCGCAGCCGTCGTCGAAGTGCTGCGAACCTCTACGCAGATGGGGCCCAAGGTGCGCGAAATGCAGGAGCGTGTCTCCAAGCTATTCGCCAAGAAGCACGGCATCATGGTCAATTCCGGTTCCTCCGCCAATTACCTGGCGATGGAACTGCTCGATTTGGAAGAGGGGAGCGAGGTCATCACGCCAGCTCTTACCTTTGCCACCACGGTGGCGCCGATCGTGCGGGGCAGGCTGGTCCCCGCATTCGTCGACGCCGCCGTGGGAACTTACAATATCGACGTCGACAAGATCGAGGAGATGATCGGCCCGAAAACGAAGGCAATGATGATCCCCTCTCTGATCGGCAACCTGCCCGACTGGGACCGGATCCGCGAGCTGGCAGACGCCCATGACCTGAAGGTCATCGAGGACAGCGCCGACACGCTGGGTGCCACCCTGCGCGGCACGAGCACCGGTACGCGCTCGGATATCAGCACGACCAGCTTCTACGGTTCGCATGTGATCAATGCTGCCGGCAACGGTGGAATGCTCTGCGTCACCGACGAGGAACTTGCTCGCAAGGCGCTGCTGCTGCGTTCCTGGGGGCGGACCTCGTCACTGTACCAAGACAGCGAGAGCATCGAGAAGCGCTTCAACGTCGACGTCGACGGGATCAGCTACGATGCGAAATTCCTGTTCGACGAGCTCGGCTACAATGTCGAGCCGTCCGAAATGGGCGCGGCGTTCGGCCTTATCCAGCTGGGCAAGCTGGAAGGCAATATCGCCGCCCGCGAATACAATTTCGACCGCCAGATGGACTTCTTCCGCCAGTACGAGGAATGGTTCATCCTGCCGCGCCAGATGCCGGAATCGCGCACTGGCTGGCTATCCTTCCCGCTTACCATCCGCCCCGAGGCCCCCTTTGAGCGTCGCGAGCTCCAGATCTGGTTCGAGGAACGGGACGTGCAAACACGCCCGGTCTTCACCGGCAATATCCTGCGCCAGCCGGCCATGCAGAACGTTCAGTCACGCACCTCTGCCGATGGTTATGCGGTGTCCGATGCCGTGATGCGCGGAGGCATCCTCCTGGCCTGCCACCACGGCCTGAACGATGCGCAGATCGACTACATGCACGAGACATTCGAAGCATTCGCGAAGTCTCGCCTTTCCTCACCAGTCAGCGAGGCCGCCCATGCTTGATCCCCAGTCCACAGACCGCCTCGCCAAATCCACCATGGACACCTGCCGCGCTTGCGGGGCCAAGGATCCCTACCTGTTCTTGAGCTATGGCGAGCATTCGCCCGGTCAGATGCTGATCCGTCCGGAGGACATGGACAAGGAGCAACCCTCCTTCCCGCTCAACGCCCATGCCTGTCTCGAATGCGGTCTCATCGCCGTGGCCGACCAGATCCCCGAAGGCTTCTTCTCGCACTATCTCTACGTGCCTTCGGGCGCTGCGACGATGCATTCGCATTTCGACAGCTTTGCCGATGTCATCGCTGAACGTGCCGAAGGTGGACTGGTGGTCGATATCGGCAGCAACGACGGGTTACTGCTGGCCGCCTGCAATGCGCGCGGCTGCAAGACGCTGGGCTTTGACCCGGCAGAAAACATCGCCGAAATCGCCGCTGAGCGCGGTGTCGAAACGCATATCGCCTATTTTCACCCGCACTCCGCCACCGAGGTCCGCGACGCGCGCGGCAAGGCGAAGGTCATTACGACCACCAACACCTTCAACCACATCGGCGATCTCGACAATTTCATGGAGGCGGTCTGCATCCTTCTGGAGGACGACGGGACTTTCATCATCGAGGTCCCCTGGGCCAAGGAAATGCTCGAGAAGGCCGAATTCGACAACATGTATCACGAGCATGTGTCCGAATTCAGCGTGCTATCTATGGTCAAGCTCGCCGAGAAATTCGACCTCGAGGTGAGCGATGTCACCTATCTCGACGGGATTCACGGCGGCTCGTTCCGCACATTCATGACCCGCAAGAGCGCGGGCTTCCCGATCGGTCCGAATGTCGCCGCCATGCTCGCGGACGAGAGGGCTGTCGGCATGCTCGATCAGGCAACCTACGACAGGCGTACGCAGCAGTTCGACGAGATCGGACGCGAACTGCGCGAGATGATCGATGCGCTGAAGGCAGAGGGCAAGACGATCGCCGGATACGGCGCATCGGCGCGAGGCAGCACCACGATCACCTATTACGGGATCGGCGCTGACGATCTCGCCTTCCTGGCGGACAAGAATCCGCTCAAACACGGGCTCTATTCTCCGAACACGCGCATCCCGATCAAGCCGGTCGAAGCGATCGAGGAAGAGAAGCCCGATGTGCTGTTCATGCTCGCGTGGAATTTCTTTGATGAAATCTATGCGCAGCAGGAGGCATTCCGCGAGCGCGGTGGTCAGTTCATTGTGCCCTATCCGAAACCCCGCCTGGTTTCCTGACCCCAAGGGAGACGACCAGCATGGACGGGAAAAGCTGCCTTGTGACAGGCGCCGCGGGCTTCATCGGCTCGCACCTTTGCCGTCGGCTGCTCGATGAAGGGGCGCAGGTGCACGCATTGGTTCGTCCAGGGACGGGATTGGAGCGGATCGCGAGCATTGCAGACAGGCTGGTCATCCACCGGGCCGACCTCGCGGATCGCAATACGCTCGCTTCTTGCCTCGCACAGGCCGAGCCGCATATCGTCTATCACCTCGCCACACCGACCCGGTTTGCCGGCAATGACCCCGTCGCCAATGCGGCCGCATCGGTGGAGACGATCGTCGAACCACTGATTACGCTTGTGGGAGCGCTCGCCGACGCGCCCCGCCCGCCGGAGAACTTCGTACGGACAGGAACCATCGCCGAATACGGTAACGTGGCCTTGCCCTACCGCGAGGAAAGGCGCGAAGCACCGGTGACGCCATACGGCACGGCTATGCTGGCCGGCACGCACTACCTCGCGCTTTTGCAGGACGACCTCGCCTTCCCGAGCGTTACCGCACGCCTCGCGCTGACATATGGCGAGGGTCAGTCCTCGGACTTTTTGGTGCCTGCCCTTTTCGAGGCTTGCCAGAGGGGCCGCTCGATCAGGCTTCAGCGGCCCGATGACCGGCGCGACCTGATCCATATCGACGATGTGATCGATGCGCTGCTGATCATGGGGCAGACTCCACTACCCGGTGCCCGCCACGTGAATGTC
>JABDNC010000064.1 GCA_013001165.1 Erythrobacter sp. | reverse complement strand
TGAGCGGCAGTACGGCACTGGCATCGGGAATGGGCGAGAAGGCGCTGTAATAGACGCGGCGCAGGCGAAAATTGTCGTAGAGCCGGCTCGCCTTGCCCACGATATCGGCATCGGTCGCGGCATCGGCACCGACGATCATCTGCGTCGACTGGCCTGCGGGGGCGAAACGCGGCGCGTGTTTGAAACGCTTCCTCGCATCCTTGGCTTCGACAAGGTCGGACTTCACCTTGCCCATCGCGCCTTCGATCTGGCGCGCATCCTTGTCGGGCGCGAGGCGGGTGAGGCCGCTATCGGTCGGCAGTTCTACATTGATCGAGACGCGGTCGGCATAGAGCCCTGCCTGGTGCACGATCTCCGGATCGGCCTCGGGAATGGTCTTGAGGTGGATATAGCCGCGAAAATCGTGCTCTTCGCGCAGGATGCGGGCGACCTCGACGATCTGCTCCATCGTGTGGTTCGAGCTCTTCACTATCCCTGAGGACAGGAACAGCCCCTCGATGTAGTTGCGCCGGTAGAAGGCGAGCGTGAGGTCGACGACCTCCTGCGGCGTGAAGCGTGCCCGCGCCACGTTCGAGCTCTTGCGATTGACGCAGTAATGACAGTCGAAAATGCAGTGGTTGGTCAGCAGGATTTTGAGCAGCGAGATGCAGCGACCGTCAGGCGCATAGGCGTGGCAGATGCCCATCCCCTCGGTCGAGCCGATCCCCTTCCCGCCAAGGCTGTTCTTCTTCGCCGTTCCGGACGACGCGCAGGAAGCATCGTATTTCGCCGCATCGGCGAGAATCTCGAGCTTCTGGAGGACAGTTTGCGCGGCCATTTGTTCACTATACGTTCTCCTGTAGGATTCGCCAATAACAAAAGGTATACGCAGGCGGGAACCCTCCCTTTGGTGCTGCGTATTTCCCGCACGGACCGGGCCCCTCTGGCGGATGCTCATTTGCATCCGTGATGTCGGACGTATCGATGCCATCATCGCAAGATGATCGGCGAAGGTATCAAGCGGCGCGAAAGCGTGGCGGGGTCGGCATTCCAGCTGCTTCTGCCACACAGCGCCGACGGTTGGAGTACACAATGAAGACTTTTGCTTCCCTAGCACTCGTCGCGCTCGTCGCGACGCCTGTCCTCGCGCAGGAAAAAGACTGGAATTTCGGTGACGGTGTAACGCCTGAACGCTGGTCGACCATCAATACCGACTACGCAATCTGCGATGCCGGCCTGAACCAGTCGCCGATCGACCTCGGCGCAGCCAACGCCCGCGGCGATGTCGAGCTGACCACCAATTTCGGCAACAGCACCGGCACGATCGATCTCGGCACCGAGAAGGTGCAGGTGAACTTCCCCGCCGGCTTCGGAATGAATTCGGGCGGCAAGGAGTTCAACCTCATCCAGGTCCACTTCCACACGCCATCCGAGCACGCAGTCTCGGGCAAGCGCTATCCGCTCGTCGCCCACTTCGTCCACGCGACCGATGAAGGCGAACTCGGCGTGCTCGGCGTGATGTACGAAGAAGGTGCCGCCAATTCCGCCCTGTCGGAAATCGTCGAAGGAGTCGGCGAAGGCAAAGGCGCAACCGTAGAGTTCGACATCAACGACATGGTGCCGACCGGTTCGGACGTTTATCGCTACATGGGCTCGCTCACCACGCCGCCGTGCAGCGAAGGTGTGAACTGGCACGTGGCCAACACAGTGCTGACCGCCAGCGCAGAGCAGATCGCCGCGATGGAAGCCAATCTCGGCCCGTCCGCACGCTCGCTGCAGCCGCTCGGCTCGCGCCTGCTTGTCGCCCCTTCCGAGTAACAACTCCGCACCACTGAGAAAGGCGGGTCCGCTATCGGCGGGCCCGCCTTTATGGTTAAAATGCGATAAAGCCTGAAGCAAAGGCCGGCATTAACCACTGCTCGCGCACACCCGTCCGATCAACTGAGGGGTGCACGTGGCTTTATTCCAGAAACTTCCCACCATGAACGCGGAAGAGCGTCGGACCGTCCAGCGCTATTCGGTCGATTGCGAAGCCAAGCTCAAGATGCTGGGCGGTGATCGCGAAGGCCGTTTGTCAGACCTTTCGGAAGCGGGCGCACGTTTCGAGACCGATAACCCGCCGCAGGAAGGCGTGTCCGGCCTGCTCGCCTGGCGTGGCCATGAGTATTTCGGAAAGGTCGTGTGGGCGAACGAGAAAAGTTGCGGCCTCGTTTTCGAACGCCCGATCCCGCACAAGATCGTTGCCGAGACCTGCGAAGTCGTCGAAGTCCAGTCCGGCCCGGTAGCCAACTTCGGCAATATCCCTGTCGCCAAGCGCGGTCGGCGCGCATCGCTGGTTTCCTCGCAGGACTGACCGTTCACCGCTGCGTCACTTCGCTTGGTCCACTAGGACAGGCGGAGACGTATAATGAAATGCAAACTTGCCCTTGGCGCCTTGTGCGTCGCCCTGCCGATCAGCCTTGCGTCCGCACAGGATCGTCCGGTTGATGAAGGAGACCGTGACGCGAAGACCGAGCGCTGTGTGCCGTCAACCGTGCTTGTCCCGCCGTTCAACAATTCTCCCGGTGCGCTCGAGCAGTCGCGCATTGCCGCCACGACGGTAGAGAACATCCGCGATCGTCGCGGAGAGGCAGCCTACCGCGTTTGCCGCAAGAGCGCTCTGGCGCCCGAGCTCTCCGAGATCGAAGGCGTAGAAGAAGAGCCGCTCACCGAAGAGGAAATGCGCGAACTCGATCCCGCCACAGCCCCCGAAGACTGAGCCTCACGCGGATAGCCCCTGCAGATACCAGTCGGGCGCACCGCCGCGCCCGTCCCCCACGATACCCAGCCGGTAGATCCAGTAGCGCCTGCCGCGCTGGTCTTCGATCCGGTAGTAATCGCGCAGCCGCGTCGCGCCGCGTTCGCGCCACCATTCGGGCGCAATACGCTCCGGCCCTTCGACACGGCTGACCTCGTGCACCTCGCCGCGCCAACGAAAGCGCTGCGGATAGCCGTCCGGCGTGGCGTAAAGCACCGAGATCCGCTCCGCCTTGTCGAGCAGCTTGAGCGGGCGCTTATGGAAGGCCAACTGCCCCTGGCTAGCCGGTTCCGGCTCGAGCGGCGGCTGCCAGCGCTGCGCACGCTCGGGGATGTGGCTGGCGAAGGGAACAGGCCGCGTGACTGCCTGTGCGCCGAGACGTACAGTCAACCGGTCCACCAAGGCGGACAGGGATATCCCGTGGGTTTCCGCCGCCGCCTCGATATCGCCTTGGTCCAGTGCAAGCGGCTCCGCCCAACTGGCCCGCAGGCGCAGCATCTCGATCCCGAAACCTGCGTCGATATCGTCGAGTTTGCTGGCGAAAAGGCGGACGATATGCGCTGCCTCCCGCGTGGCAGCAGCAAGTTCGAGACGCCGCACGGTTACCTCGCCATCGACACGCCACAGGCCGAGCTCCAGCCTGCGCGCGCCCTCGCCCCGCCATTCCAGTTCGCGCGCCATGTCATCGGCAAGATCGGACACCACTTGGTCGAGCAGCTGGCGGTGGCGGATCGGTTCGAGCAGGCGGCGCTGAACCAGCGGCATCTGCTGCGGAACCACCGGCAGCAATGGCTCCGGCACTCGGCCGAGCAGCTGGTCGAGCCGTATCAGCGGATTGGCTGCGGGCGACTTGCGATTGCGGAAGCGCCGCTGGATCGCATCGCGCCCGATCGTGGTCAGCTCTCCCAGCTTCTTGAGACCGAGGCGACGCAGGACGGTGACGACATCCTGGTCGAGCCGGAGCGCGGCCACGGGAAGTTCGCCCAGCCGCGCCTCGGCATCGTCGCGGGCGCCAAGGATCGTACCCGGCGGCGCATAATGTGACAGGGCCCAGGCCGCCCCGGCTGTGGGGGCGATGGCGCAGCGCACCGCCAGCTCGCGCCTTGTAAAAGCGGCGGCGACGTCTGCGGCCAGCTTTTCCTC
>JABDNC010000144.1 GCA_013001165.1 Erythrobacter sp. | reverse complement strand
TGGGCCGCCAGTTCTGGAAACTCGGCGACATCGGCACCATCGACCGCTTTGGTCCGAACGGGGTTGCCTGGCTCGTCGACAAGGGTGCCGTCGGTGCCAAGAAGTTCCAGACCGGATATCTCTATAGCTATGCGTTGGTGATGCTCCTCGGACTTGTCGCCGCCGTCACCTGGGTGCTGTTCTGATGGAGTTCCCCATCCTTTCGCTCATGCTCGCAGTGCCGCTTATCGCGGCCATCGCCTGCCTGTTCCTCAGCGCTTCGGCTGCTCGGATGACGGCGTTGTTTGCAACGCTCATCAACCTCGCGCTAGGCGTTCTCCTGTGGATCAATTACGATATCGGCGGGGCCCAATGGCAGTTTACTGAACGCGCCGAGCTGTTCGCAGGCTTCAGCTATGCGCTCGGTATCGATGGCATCGCACTGATGCTGATCATGCTTAGCGTCTTCCTGATGCCGATCTGCATACTCGCCAGCTGGGATGCGATCACGAAGCGCGTCGGCGAATACATGAGCGCCTTCCTACTCATGGAAGTGCTGATGATCGGCGTGTTCGCCGCGCAGGACCTGTTCCTGTTCTACATTTTCTTCGAGGCAGGCCTGATCCCGATGTACCTGATCATCGGTGTCTGGGGCGGCGATAACCGCATCTACGCTTCATATAAGTTCTTCCTCTACACGCTGCTCGGCTCGGTCCTGATGCTGATCGCGATGCTGTGGATGGTGAACGAGGCCGGGACGACCGACATCCCGACGCTGATGCAGTACGACTTCCCGGTCGATGCGCAGCTGTGGCTGTGGCTCGCCTTCTTCGCCAGCTTCGCCGTGAAGATGCCGATGTGGCCCGTTCACACCTGGCTTCCCGATGCCCACGTTCAGGCACCTACCGCAGGCTCGGTCATCCTTGCCGGCGTCCTGTTGAAGCTCGGCGGCTACGGTTTCATCCGTTTCAGCCTGCCCATGTTCCCCGAAGCCAGCGCTGATCTTGCGTGGCTGGTGTTCGGTCTGTCGATGGTTGCGGTGATCTACACTTCGCTTGTTGCGCTGGTGCAGGAGGACATGAAGAAGCTGATCGCGTACTCTTCGGTCGCCCACATGGCGATCGTGACCGCCGGTCTGTTCGCTTTCAACGTTCAGGGCCTCGAGGGCGCGATGATGGTCATGCTCGGACACGGCCTCGTGTCGGGCGCTTTGTTCCTGTGCGTTGGCGTGATCTACGATCGCCTGCACACCCGTGAAATCGCACGGTATGGCGGCCTCAGCATCAACATGCCCAAATATGCGCTGTTCTTCCTGCTGTTCACCATGGCCTCGATCGGCCTTCCGGGGACAAGCAACTTCATCGGCGAATTCCTTGCACTAGCCGGCATCTACGAGGTCTCGACCTTCGTGACGCTGGTCTGCACCACGGGCATCATCCTCGGTGCGGCCTACATGCTCTATCTTTACCGCCGTGTGGCGTTTGGCGAGCAGAAGAACGCCGATGCCGCAGCGATGCCCGACCTCAATGCCCGTGAATGGGCCATGCTTGCCCCGATCGCGGCCGCTGTGCTGTGGATGGGCGTTTATCCGGAAAGTTTCCTCGCACCCATGCGCCAAGACATTGCCGCCCTGGAGGCCCGCCTCGCCAGCGTTGCTCCGCATTACGACAGCGAAATCGCAGTCGGCACACCGCGCGAGAAGGCAGCGAACTACGTCGAATTCGATGGTGACAAGGAGGGAGCCCACTAATGGACTACGCATCTTTCCTTCACCTGACGGCGACCGAAGTCGGTCTTTCGGCAATCGCGCTGGTTCTTTTGCTTGTCACGGCATGGACAGGCGCGAAGGCGGCCCGCGGTATCACCATTGCGGCAGTAGCTGCCCTGTTCGGCGCTCTGATCTTCACGGTATCGCTTCCAAATGGCGGCGTTCCGGCAGAAGCATTCGGCGGCCTGATCCGTGCTGATGGCTTTGCGATGTTCGCAAAGTCGCTCATCTATCTCGCCACGATTGCCTGCCTGATCGTTGCACCGCGTTACTTCGAGAGCCGCGGTGGTTTCCGCGGTGAATATGCGGTCCTGATGGTCTTCAACGCGGTCGGCATGGGCATCATGGTTTCCGCTGTCGACCTCATGGCACTTTACGTCGGCCTCGAGCTGTCGAGCCTGTCGAGCTACGTGCTCGCAAGTTTCGCTCGCAAGGACGAGAAGTCCAGCGAAGCAGGCCTGAAATACTTCATCCTGGGCGGCCTTGCTTCCGGCATCATCCTCTACGGCATGAGCCTCGTGTACGGCTTCTCGGGCACCACCAGCTACGACGGCAT
The DNA here is from genome assembly GCA_013001165.1 of Erythrobacter sp. Taxonomy (GTDB): domain Bacteria; phylum Pseudomonadota; class Alphaproteobacteria; order Sphingomonadales; family Sphingomonadaceae; genus Qipengyuania. The sequence continues at coordinate 27,319 of JABDNC010000144.1, read as the reverse complement.
CCGTGCTGCATTCACGGTCGACTTCTCGACCGGTGCCATGTTCGGCGTCGTTTTCGTGCTGGCCGGCCTTGCGTTCAAGGTCGCCGCCGTCCCGTTCCATATGTGGACGCCCGACGTCTACGAAGGCGCACCTACGCCGGTCACCGCTTTCTTCGCCAGCGCACCCAAAGTGGCTGCGGTAGCGATGCTGGTACGCATGGCGACCGGTCCCTTCGGCGGTCAGGTCGAAGCTTGGCAGCAGATCGTCATCTTTGCCGCTCTCGCCTCGATCGTGGTCGGTGCACTGGGCGCAATCGGCCAGAACAACCTGAAGCGACTGCTCGCCTACTCGTCGATCAACAACGTCGGCTTCATCCTGATCGGTCTCGCCGCTGCGACGGCAGAGGGCGTGTCGGGTGTGATGGTCTACCTGTTCATCTATGTCTTCATGACGATCGGCAGCTTCGTTGCGCTTCTCATGCTGCGTGATGCGGATGGCAAAGCGCTTTCGACCTTCGACGATATCTCGGGACTGTCGACCACTAGCCCGGTACTCGCATGGTGCCTGCTCGCGTTGATGTTCAGCCTTGCGGGCATTCCGCCGCTGTTCGGCTTCTGGGGTAAGTTCGTGGTCTTCCAGGCCGCTGTTCAGGCCGACATGATCGCGCTTGCGGCAATCGGTATTGCTGCCAGCGTGATCGGCGCATTCTACTACATCAAGTTCATCAAGGTGATGTTCTTCGATGAGCCGAAGGGTGCTGCGCCGGCCAAGGCTCCGGTTTCGCACTGGGCCGTTCTCGGCCTGTGTGTCCTCGTCGTATCGCCGCTCGGCTACCTTCTGGGACCGTGGCTAGGCGAAGCCGCAGACGCCGCTGCGCACGCGCTGTTCTACGCGGCTTGATCGATACGGTCCCAGAAACCGGGAGTACCAATACCGACCTGACCGCCCGCCTGCGCGACGGAGAAGCGCTTGCGGAAGGGTATTGGTTGGTCGCCGACCGACAGACTTCCGGCCGCGGTCGGCAGGGGCGGACATGGTTCGACGGCTTTGGCAACTTCATGGGCTCGACAATTGTGCGCCCGCATGAGCGCGATCCTGCGCCATCCAGCCTTGCCTTGGTTGCCGGGCTGGCCGTTTATGAAGCGGTTTTGCCGCTTCTTTCGGCGCCGACCGATCTGTCGTTGAAATGGCCCAACGACCTTATGCTAGGCGGAGCGAAACTCGCTGGCATCCTGCTCGAACGAGAGAAGGATGCAATTGTCGTTGGCATCGGAGTGAATTTGGCAGATGCTCCCGATCTGCCCGACCGCAAGACTGTGGCGCTGTCTTCGTATGGGCCTGCTCCCGATCGCGATACCTTCGCGCAGTCGCTTGCATCGATTTTCGACCGCGAGATCGAGCGCTGGCGCAGCTATGGGCTCGAACCATTGGTCAGGCGCTGGGAAAGCGTTGCGCATCCCGCCGGAACAGCACTCCATGTTCATCCCCCAGGCGAGGAACCGATTGACGGCGCATTCGCTGGCTTGACGAAGGACGGAGCTTTGCAGCTCCGCTTGGCGGGCGGAGAAGAGCGTGTCATCCATGCGGGCGATGTAATGCTTGCAAACGAGGAGGGTTGAGCGATGTTGCTTGCAGCCGATGTCGGAAACACCAATGTGGTCTTCGCCCTATTCGAGGGGCGGGAGATCAGGGCCCGCTGGCGAATTGCCACGGACGCACGGCGCACGGGTGACGAATACGCGGTCTGGCTTCTCCAATTGCTGGAGATCGAAGGGTACACCCGCAGGAATATCGACCAGATCATCATCGGGTCGGTCGTCCCGCGCTCGATCCACAATCTGAGCGTCCTCTCGCGCAAATACTTCGGCGTCGAACCGATGATCGCCGGGGCAGGGGAGGCCGACTGGGGCATCGAGGTCGACGTGGACGAGCCCCGTTCCCTTGGAGCAGACCGTGCGCTCAACGCGATTGCAGCCCATGCGAAATACGAGGGCGATCTCATTGTCATCGATTTCGGAACTGCGACTACGATCGATGCCGTGGATTTCAACGGCGCCTACAAGGGCGGGATCATCGCACCCGGTATCAACCTCTCGCTCGACGCACTCGTCGGCAACACGGCAAAACTCCCACGCATCGCAATCGAGAAACCCTCGAGCGACAGTGTGATCGGGCGCAACACGGAAGATCAGATGCTGATTGGCGTGTTTTGGGGTTACGTGGCACTTATCGAGGGCCTCGTCGGTCGGATGAAGACACAAATTGGCCGTCCTGCAAAGGTGGTCGCCACCGGCGGACTGGCCCTCCTGTTCGACGAAATTACCGACCTATTCGACGAGGTGGACAGCGACCTGACGCTGGACGGCCTCGCCATGCTAGCGGAGCGAGCAACCTCTTGAAGAAGAATTTTACCCCTGAAGACGAACTCCTTTTCCTCGCCCTGGGCGGATCCGGGGAGATCGGCATGAACGTCAACCTATACGGGTGCCAGGGCCGCTGGCTGATGGTTGACTTGGGGATGACCTTCTCGGGTGGGCAATATCCCGGCGTCGATCTGGTTTTCGCCGATCTCGAGTTTATCGAAGACCGCACGAAGGACCTCGAGGCGATTGTCCTCACTCATGCGCACGAAGACCACATTGGCGCTGTGCCCTACTTCGCCGCAGACCTCGGCGTCCCTATATATGCGACGCCTTTCACTGCTGAGCTGGTACGCAGGAAGCTGGAAGAGGCGGATCTCGAAGAAGAGGTCGAACTCAACATTATCGAGGAGGACCATGGCAGCTTCCGGGTCGGTCCCTTCGAGATTACATACATCCCGCTCGCCCATTCGATCGCTGAGGGCAATGCTCTGCTGATCGACACGCCGCACGGACGGATTTTCCATACCGGAGACTGGAAACTCGACGAGGATCCGATCATCGGCGAACCGACGACCCAGGAAGAGCTTGCCGAGATCGGTGACGAGGGTGTCCTCGCACTCGTTTGCGACAGTACGAACGTTTTCAATCCGTCGCCGAGCGGCTCCGAGGGCGCCGTCTTCAAGGGCCTATTGGAAGAGGTGCAGCGCCACTCCGGAAAGCGCGTCCTCGTCACGACCTTCGCGAGCAATGTGGCACGGCTTCACACCCTCGGCGAAGTCGCTCGGGAGACGGGAAGGCAACTGTGCGTTGCGGGCCGTTCGCTCGATCGCATCATCGATGTCGCGCGCCAAAATGGCTACCTTCAGGATTTTCCGGACCCGGTCGATTTCGACACAGCGATGGGTTTGCCTCGCGGCGAATTGCTAATCCTTGCGACCGGCGGGCAGGGCGAGCCGCGCGCCGCACTGTCACGTGTGTCGGAAGACAATCATCCGCTTGAGCTCGTCTCGGGCGACGTGGTCCTGTTCTCCAGTCGCCAGATTCCGGGCAACGAGCTGGCAATCGGCGCAGTCCAGAACCGTCTTGCCGCCAAGGGTGTCACCATGGTGACCGACCGCCAGAGCATGATCCACGTCAGCGGACACCCGGGACGGCCTGAACTGGAAGCGCTTTATGGCTGGTTGCGCCCGGACATCCTTGTGCCGGTGCATGGCGAAATGCGCCACATGCAGGAACAGGCGAGGCTTGGCATCGCAAACGGGATCCCGGATGCTGTCGTACAGCAGAACGGAGACATCGTGCGGCTTGCACCGGGCGCGCCCGGCAAGATCGCTGAAGTGAGGGCAGGTCGCCTCGTGCTCGACGGAGACATCATCGCGCCGGCAGACGGTGATAGCATCGTAATGCGGCGCCGGATCATGCACGAGGGGGCCGTCATCGTTGCCCTCGACGACCAGCTCAATCCCTTGATTGATAGCCTCGGGTTGCCGCTGGACGAGGATTACGAAGATTTCGTGGCCGAAGCGCGCCAAGATATCGTCACGGCTATCAAGCGGCTGAAAGGCAATGACGGAAAATCTGCCGCTGCAGTGCATGAGGCGGCTCGATTGGCCGCCCGCAGGGCCGCGCAGCGTTGGTCGGGCAAGCGTCCGCAGGTTCGCGTCATGCTTCCCTCGAGACTTGGATAAATGGCATGTCTTTACCGATGGAATGGACTTCGATTGTCGCGATCTACGCGCTTTTCTGGGTTGTCAGCGCCTTCATGCTGCTTCCTTTCGGAGTGCGCACCCATGACGAAGAGGGCATCGCCAAGGTTCCGGGTCAGGCTGACAGCGCGCCGGTCAACTTCCGTCCTGGCCTCTTGGCAAAAAGGGCCACGATCCTCTCCGCGGTGCTTTGCGGACTTTACGTGCTGAACTACGGTTATGGCTGGATTACGGCTGACGACCTGATCCTGTGGGGGCCGGGTACCGACTAATCGCCTATTGGCGCAGACGTTCCAGAGCCTGTGCCAGTACGACGTAGAGCTTGCCCATATCGCTCGACAGCAGGGTTACGCTGACCGCATTGCCGTCACGGGTCGAAAGCAGCGTACGCAGCATGGCTTCGAAATCGTGAATGTAACGATTGACGTGTTCACGGAAATCGCTGTCCGCGTCATACAGCTCGGCGATCTCCCTCGCTTCGCTGTTGTCGATCAGTCGCACCGCGCGACGCGTGAAGATACCGCGATCACCGCGTAGGTAGCTTGCCCATGCCGTGTCCGTCACCTCGCTGGAAAGCGCCTTCGCGATGTCGATCGCATTGGAGTTGAGGCTTTCTGTAATCAGCGCGACGCGGCGTGCGAAATCGCCATCCACCGTGTCGCTTGCTTTCTCGCGTGCATGGGCGATGCGCGATTCCAGATTGGTGGTCAATTCGTTGAGCCGGCCCAGCTGATCGCGGAGTTGTTGCGTCATGGCGCGCGCCGCTTCGTCTGAACGTTCGCGGGCTGCTTCGAGGTCTGCCAGCGTCGACTGGGTTTTGTCGGCCAAGGCCTTGTCTATGGCCTCCACGCTCTGCTGGCCGACCTTTGCCGAAATCTGGCCGATGCGGTGTGCTTGCTCTTCTTCGATTGAGGCAAGGGCGGCGCGGGCACGATCTTCCAACGTGGCAATCGCTTCGCGCAGTTCGCCCTGGACATGAGCGGCCAGCTCGTTGCTCTCGTTTGAGAGAGTGGCAAGCCCGGCGCGTAGGCGCTCTACGCTGTCGATCTGGGCCGTTGCCGTCTCGCCGAAATTGGCTTGGAAAGCGTCAAAGCCGTCCATCGCTTCTCGCGTGCGCTTTTCAATCGCCGCCATGCTTTCGATGAGAGTGTCGCCCGTAGTCCGTGCTTGTCCGAGGAGGTTCTGGACTTCACCAGCCCGGCGTTCGATCTCGGCCAGACGGTTCTCTGATGCTTCCATCGCGACCGGCAGTTCGTCGCTGCTGTGCTTAGCGCTCGCTTGGATAAGTTCGAGCAGGCGAACGCTAGCATCGGTAAGACGGGCGATATCGCGATCGGTCCCTTCGAGGGCCTCGCGGCTGTCACGCAACTGCGCATCGAGTGCATCGATGCCGCCTGCGACGGCTTCGCGCGCCTCGTGCCCGTGCGCAGCGATATTGGAAAAGGTCTCGCCCAACGCTTCAACACGCTGCGTCAGTGCTTCTCCCTCTTCCGTAAGCGCGGCGATCTGCGCGAGCTGCGCCTCACGGCGTTCCGCAATCGCAGCGTCGAGCAGAATGAATTTCTCTTCCAGTTGGCCAGCGATCTCGTCTTGGGCAGCTGCGAGGGACTGCGTGCGTTCGCGGGTTTCGTTCTCGAATGCCTTGTTGCGTTCGGCGATCCGCTGATCGACCCTGGCTGCCTCTTCGGAAAGCGCGCGGAGCTTTGCATTCGCGGTCTCGATTGCCGCCTCGTCAATGTCCCTAATTTCCGTCACCGCCTCGGTGAGGCGCGCTCGCATATTCTCGATCTGGTTCGACCATGCTCCCATCGCCGCATCTTCCCCTTCGCGAACCGAACGGGCAATTGCCATCGCTTCGTCACGCAGGGAGCCGATGCGTTCACGCATGGTCGAAAGGGCGAGTTCCTCGTCGGCACTAGCCTGTTTGTGCACCTCTGCAATTTCGCTGCGCAGCGAGATCGAGCGTGCATTCAGGGCAGCGAGCGCCTCGATTTCATGGCCATTAAGCTCGTTGCGGAAGTCTTCGCTTTCCGCCCGCAGGGCAGTAAAGCGCTGTTCGGCGATAGCTTCGAGTTCCTTGGCCTGCGCACCGAATGCAGTCATCGCATCGTCGACACTCGTTCGCACCTCTGCGATGCGGCGTTCGCTTTGGCTGCCGTGCTCCTCAAGGGTTGCAAAGCCTTCGACCAGCGTACCGAGCTGCTCCTGCGCGGTGCGGCCTACAGCGCCGATGCGGTTGGTAACGTCCTTCGCGGAACTGGCGATAACCGGCAGGTCGTCACGCAGCTTGCCCATATTCTCGAGTGCGGTCGCGCTGACGCTCGCGATCGCATCGACCTGCTCGCCATTGTCGCGGATCAGCCCCTGCAAGCGATCGGCATTTTCGGAGATCCGCTCGGTTGCGCTGCGGCCGAGATATTCGAGGTCCCGGGTTTGGCTGCCGAGAAATTCGCGGGCCAGGCTAAGCTCGCGATTGACGACCACAAGGCGCTCTTCAAGCCTCCGCGATTCCTCGGACAGGCTGTAAGCAATCTCCCCGAACCGTTTGGCTTCGTGGGCAGAATTACGCGTGGCCAGCATCCAGAGGCCTACTATCAGGAGCACCGGAATCGCCCAGGACGTCGTCCATGCAATCCACTGCTGGGCGGTGGCTCCCGCCAGGATTTCAGCACGATTGGTCCACGCGAAGAATCCGGTCCATCCGGCGATTGCCAGAAGTGCTAGCAAGGGCACGATCCATCGCGGTTTGGGAAGGACTGCCTCCTCCTCCAACCATTCCGCGTTTTCGTATTCGACTTCTTCGCTGTCCTCCGGCACCAGCGTTTCTGCGGTCTCGGGGGATCCAGGCGAGGATTCCTCACCTTCGACGACGGTAATGTGCGAGCGTTTTGCCATCCGCGCGATTTACCACAATCGAGGCGGGCATAAACCCCTGTTTAACCATAAACAGATTGGCCTCGCGAGTGAGAGAGGCCCGCGAATGTCGGGATGATGGGCGATTTGCACGGTGAGACGGCTTGGCAGGGGGTGGTTTGCATCCCTATGACCTAACAGGAAAAGCACGGGAGTTCGTCGATTGCGCATCGCATTGCTGTCTACGCTCGAGAGGAATCCCGAGCCCGGGCTGCTGCGTCCGGCATTCCGCAGCTATGCCGGGGCGATGGTGGTCGAGCGCCAGTTGGATTTGGCATTGCAGCTAGGTTGCGAACTCGTCGCCTGTTTCGTCGACAGGATCGAACGCGAAGTCATCGAATTGCAGCGCCGGGCGGAAGAGGCGGGCCTCAAGTTCGTCCCCGTACGCGAAACAGCGCGACTTTTTTCATTGGTGGGAGAAAACGACGAGATTTTCGCAGTAGCTTCGGGTGTGCTGCCCGAACCCGATGCCGTCGAAAAGTCGTTGAACCACCATGGCGTATTGGCGTTGCCGGCCGACCTTGCGGTGCCGCTTGGCTTCGAACGGATCGATCTTGAATTGGCCTGGGCCGGCGTGATGCTGGTGCCTGGCAAGCTCATAAAAACCTTGGGCAATCTCCCTGAAGATGTCGATGCGCCTTCGGCGCTGATGCGTATTGCCTTGCAAAGCGGCACAGGAATCGTCCAGATCGATCGCAAGCTAATCGACGAGCAGGAATGGCACATCGATCCCGATCCGAAGGCTCTTGCTCAAAGGGAGCGCAAATGGATCGACGCCCAGCGCGAGCCGATCGCATTCACGGCGCCGGGCCTGGCAGTGGCGGAACGAGCTGGTGCACGACTGGCCCGGGACATTGTCGGACGAGGAGCCGAGCGGAGCGCCACCGTCGCATCGGCTGTTTTTGCAATCGCCGCTTTGGGACTTGGGAGTTACTTCGGTGCCTGGCTGGGGTTGGGCCTTGCCGCAACCTCCGCACTCTTCGCAAGAATGGGCCGTGTGGTCGAACGGGTCGCGCGAATGGGAAAGCCCGAGGCAAAGCCGAGCCTGTTGCACCGCGTGCTCGCCTGGGCCCTCGACCCTATAATCATATTCCTGCTTTACCTGGGGTCGCCCGAGGAATTCGGATATTTGAGGTGGTTTGTGCCGGTCACGCTGATCGGCCTCCTGCGCTTGGCCGAACGTTTTGCCAGCGAGCCTTGGCGCTCCACCTATGCTGATCGCATCCTGCTCGCCGCCATCTTGTCGCTAGCGGCTTTCTTCGGGCTTTCCAGCGAAGTTTCGGCAGTTCTCGCTCTGCTGATCCTCCTAAGCCGCTTTCTTCAGCCAGCTGACGAGGGATAACGGCGGCTTAACCATGCCTGTGCTAAGGGCATCCGATGGACGGGATTTCTCCCATGGATGATGCCGAGAACAAGCGCGGCAGCAGCCTTCGCGACGCATTGGCGCGAGGGGATGCAGCGCTTGCCGGTATCCAGCCCATCCTGTCGCACCTATTGTCTGCCCCGGATCATTCGCTTTTCAGCGACGAGATCGTCGCGCGGGTCAGGGGAATGATCGGCGACCTCGCCAATCAAATCCTTCGTTCCCAAGCCGAAAGTACCGGTGAAAACGGGCGCGATGCTTTCGCTGTGCGTCATGCCGAAGCCCTGAGTGAACATTTGCAGACTTCTTCGGAGCTTCTTTCGCATTGCCACGCTCTGGCTGTGGAATGGCAGGTGACCGAACGGCTCGAGGCAGAATTTGGTCTGGACCCGGTCTTGTCACCTCTCATGCAACGCATGATTGCCGACGCCGATGGATGGATATCTTCAGGAGCAATGGCGGCGCTCGCAGCGCAGGCACGCTTCGTCCAGGCGCAGAGAAGGATGGAGTTGCCTATCAGGGAATTGCCCGGCGACCTGTTCCACCGCACCCTGCTCAATTGGCGGGAGTATTGCGGCGAGGGGCAATCGGAAGCAGTGACCCGGGCAGAAACAAAGTTGCGGGCAGGTTTCGACGAAGGGGCGGGGAGACTCGCCTTGCTGTCACGTCTCGTGTCCGCATTGGGAGAGCGGGCGCAAAGTGCACTCGTGATCGAGGATGCAGGATCGGGACTGTTCTTCACCGCGCTTGCCAATCTTTCGTCTCAACCGCGGGGACTGGCTGTGCTTTCGAGCCATGCCCGACAAGTGGTCCGGTTTGCACTTGGCCTGCGCGCTGCGGGCGTGGAAGCCGCACAGATCGACGAAGTTCTCCTGATGCTGCATCCCAGCGGTGCACCGGTTGCCGGACTAGCCGACATCGGTGCACGTGAAGCGCGGACGTTGCTCGCCAGCTCCAGCGAGGGGTTTGCAGCACGATGAGCGAAACGATCCAGACAATGACGCGGGCCCGGACGGATGGGGAAGACCGTCTTATTGAGGCCGGAGCGCAGTTGGCCGATCTCAATCGCGCATGCGGCGGCGAGATAGGAAAGACGCTCGCGATTCCTGAACTGCTCTCGTTGGTCGTGAAAGCTCGCCAATATGGGTTGAAGCTCGCCCGCCAGTTCAAGGCTATCGATGGCGACGAGCAAGTCACCGCTTGGGCGGAGATTACGCCTTCGCTCGGGGACGCCTCCGGTTGCGAAATTTCCATTGCTAACTGGCATTTCGATGACGCTCCGAAGGAAAGCGCGGAGGAGGAAATCCGTCGTCGTACCGAGATCAACCGCCACCTTGCGGAATGCTCGGCACGCCTCGATCCGCAGCAAGGGGTTCTATCCATTGAAACGGATGCCGATGATCTCGAACAGTTCGCCGAGAGTATCCGCAACACCATCGGCAAACCGTGGACCGATTTTGTAGAGTTTCCCGGCAATGCTCACGCGCAGCCGATGCATTGGCGCATGCTAGATGGGGCGGAATGCCGGATTGAAGGCTCGCGCCGTAACTGGTCGGCACATCTTGAACCTCTTGGGAAGGTCGATCCGGGCAGTGCTGGTTTCGTTCTCTATCTCAGCGCTTCACAGCCACTCGCGGCAGTGAATGCGTCCATTGGTAGCAGGACGCCATCGCTCGGCCGTGAACTGACGCCCGTCCTGCGCCAGCCCATCAATCGCATCATCGCGAATGCCGAGACGATCCGAACCAAGCTCGCTGGCCCTCTCGCCGACGAATACAGCGACTACGCAGGCGACATTGCCAGCGCCGGCCAGCATCTCCTCGCGTTGATCGACGACTTGTCCGATCTCGAAATTGTCGAAGCGGATGATTTCTCTACCGCGCCCGACCTGATCGACCTCGCCGATGTGGCACGCAGGGCTTGCGGAATTCTCGGTGTCCGGGCCAACGAGCGTGAGATTCAGCTCGATCCGCCGGCCGAGGGCGAAACACAGATGGCGACTGCCGAATTCCGGCGGGTACTTCAGGTTCTCCTCAATCTCATCGGCAACGCCATTCGCTACGCGCCGGAAGAGAGCAGGGTTTGGGTCAGGCTCGATCGCGTGGGAGAGCGGGCAATGGTGACCGTGGCCGATCAGGGGCACGGTCTCGACGAAGAGCAGCAGGCCAAGGTGTTCGAGAAGTTCGAACGGCTAGGCAAGCAGGGAGATGGAGGGTCGGGCCTCGGTCTCTATATCTCGCGCCGGATTGCGCGCGCGATGGGCGGCGACCTTACCGTCGAGAGCGCCAAGGGGCAGGGCGCTCGCTTTACCTTGTCCGTTCCGGTCGCCGAAGCCGACGATCCGGCCGCATAGAAAAAGGGGCGCCAAAGCGCCCCTGATCCTTCAGATTTTTCAGAGCGCTTAGCGCTGGCCGATCGGCACGTAGTCGCGCTGCGTCGGGCCGGTATAGAGCTGGCGCGGGCGGCCGATGACCTGGCCGGGATCGGAGATCATCTCGTTCCACTGTGCGACCCAGCCCACGGTACGGGCGAGGGCGAAGAGTGCGGTGAACATCGTGGTCGGGAAGCCGATCGAGTTAAGGATAATACCCGAGTAGAAATCGACGTTCGGGAACAGCTTCTTTTCCTTGAAGTAATCGTCGTTGAGCGCGAGTTCTTCAAGCTGAAGTGCAGTCTCGAACACGGGGTCGCTGACATTCAGCGCCTCAAACACCTCACGCAACGTCTGCTGCATCACGGTCGCGCGCGGGTCGTAGTTCTTATAGACGCGGTGACCGAAGCCCATCAGGCGGAAGGGATCGTTCTTGTCCTTCGCACGCTCGATGTAGTGCGGGATGCGGTCAGGCGAACCGATTTCCTGCAGCATGTTGAGCGCCGCTTCGTTGGCGCCGCCATGCGCCGGGCCCCACAGGCAGGCGATGCCAGCTGCGACACAGGCAAACGGATTGGCACCCGACGAACCCGCAAGGCGGACGGTCGAAGTCGACGCGTTCTGTTCGTGGTCGGCGTGGAGGATAAAGATACGGTCCATCGCACGCTCGATCGCGGGGTGGATTTCGTATTCTTCAGCCGGAACGCCGAACGTCATGCGCAAGAAGTTGCCGGTGTAGCTGAGGTCGTTTTTAGGCTGCAGGAAGGGCTGGCCCACTGCATACTTGTAAGCCATCGCGGCGATGGTCGGCATCTTCGCGATCAGGCGGTGGCTCGAGATCTTGCGATGCTCGGGATCCGAAATATCCGTGCTATCGTGGTAGAAGGCCGAAAGCGCACCGACGACACCGCACATGATAGCCATGGGGTGCGCGTCGCGGCGGAAGCCCTGGTAGAACTGGCGGAGCTGGTCATGGACCATGGTGTGACGCGTAATCGTGTCATCGAAAGTCGCGAGATCGTCAGCGCTCGGCAGTTCGCCATTGAGCAGAAGATAGGCGACTTCCATGAAGCTCGAATGCTCGGCCAGCTGGCCGATCGGGTAGCCGCGGTGGAGCAATACGCCTTCTTCACCGTCGATGTAGGTCAGCGCGCTTTCGCAGCTGGCCGTCGACTTGTAGCCCGGATCGTAGGTGAACTTGCCGGTCGTGCCGTAAAGCTTGCGAATGTCGATAACGTCGGGTCCGACGCTTCCCTCGAGAACGGGGAAGTCCTGGGCCTGATCGCCGATGTTGAGAGTTGCCTGCTTGTCGGCCACGCGTGTCTCCTTGGTCCGTCTTATTCCTTGCCTGCGGGGGAAGCCTGCGCGTCGATACGCGCGAGTGACTCTTCCTTGCCCAGCAGGACCAGTACGTCGAAAATTCCGGGCGATGTGGTGGTGCCCGTCAGCGCGGCCCGCATGGGTTGCGCCAGCTTGCCGAGGCCCAGTTCGAGCTGTTCGGCATACGATTTCGTAGTGGCTTCGAGAGCCTCGATTGTCCAGTCATTTTCCGCGTGCAGCCGCTCCGAAAGGCCGCCAAGCCGCGCCTTTGCCTCGTCATCGAGTAAACCGGCTGCTTTTTCCGTCATTTCAAGAGGTCGGCTCTTGAACAGGAATGCTGCACCCTCTGCGAGTTCGTCGATGCTGCGCGCGCGGGTCTTCAGGACCGGCATGGCTTGCGCCAGCAGCTTCTCGTCGGCTTCGGGGCCAATCTCGGCTGCGACCAAGCCTGCCAGGCGCGCGTCGTCAGCTTCGCGGATATAGTGGCCGTTGAGGTTCTGGAGCTTCTTGATGTCGAAGCGCGAGGGGCTCTTGCCGACGCCGTCGAGATCGAACAGCTCGATGGCCTCTTCGCGGGTGATTTCCTCGCGATCGCCGTGGCCCCATCCGAGGCGCAGCAGATAGTTGAAGAGGGCTTCGGGAAGCACCCCTTCTTCGTCACGATAGGCTTCGACACCGACCGCGCCGTGGCGCTTCGACAGCTTGGCGCCGTCAGAACCATGAATAAGCGGGACATGCGCGTAGACCGGATCCGGCCAACCGCCCTCGATCGCGTCCATCGCCCGGATAATCGGGAGCTGGCGGAAGGCATTGTTCAGATGATCGTCGCCACGTATGATGTGGGTCACACCCATATCGTGATCGTCGACGACAACCGCGAGCATGTAGGTCGGAGTGCCGTCCGCGCGGAGAAGGACGTAATCGTCGATCTCGGCATTCTTGACCGTGACCTCGCCCTGCACCTCGTCCTCGATGACGGTTTCGCCTTCGGTCGGGACCTTCAGGCGAATGACATAGGGGGCATCCGCGGGCGCTTCGCTTTCATCGCGATCGCGCCAGCGGCGGTCGTAGCGCATCGGCTGCTTGTTGGCGCGCTGCTCGGCACGCATTTCCTCAAGTTCTTCGGGGGTCGCGAAGCATTTGTACGCGTGACCCGCCTCGAGCAGCTTCATCGCGACTTCGGCATGGCGGCCGGCGCGATCGGACTGGAACACGGGCGGCTCGTCGAAGTCGAGGCCCAGCCAGTCGAGACCTTCGATGATCTTGTCGATCGCGTCCTGCGTGCTGCGCTTGCGGTCGGTATCTTCGATCCGCAGGAGCGCGCGGCCGCCGTGGTGGCGCGCGTAGAGCCAGTTGAACAGCGCCGTGCGCGCTCCGCCGATATGGAGGAAGCCCGTGGGCGAGGGGGCGAACCGTGTGACAACCTGTTTGCCGGTTTCGCTTGCCATTCCCTCTTCAATCCTTTCAACTACTTGCATGGCGACGCAGGGGGCATCGCGGGTTCCGTTCGGCGATGCGGATGATAGCGCCGATGTTGCAGTGCAGCGCCCTTGGCGCATGCGTGCGCTCTTGTCCAGATTTGGGGACGGAATCGAGGCTTTTCTCGGCAATTCCGGCTTCGATCGCGGGCCGTGGCTCGTGGTTGCGCTGGCTGCGGGTATCGGAAGCTGGTTCGTGCTGGGCGAGCGTTGGCAATGGATGGGGGCGATGTCCCTTGGCCTGATGGTCGCGATCGCATCGCAGGCAGTTTGGGCCAGGCGAGATGATCGGGCGGGGCTTAGGCTGGCGGGGTCGGTCCTGGGGATCGCCTTTGCGCTTGGGCTAGCGGTTATCTGGGTGCGTTCCGAAATGGTAGGCGCTGAAGCGATCGAGCGACCGACCCTGATGCAACTGGATGCCCGAATACTCGATCGAGAGGAGCAACCTGCGGAGGGACAGGTGCGCTTGGTCCTTGCCGTCCGCGATGCACATAATGCCCGGCCGCTCAAGTTGCGAGTCAATGTCCCGGCGGCGAAAGACGATCGGACATTCAGGGAGGGAGCCCGTGTAAGGTTGCGGGCAAGGTTGATGCCTCCTTCGCCTCCGCTTCTCCCCGGAGCCTATGATTTCGCTCGTGCCGCGTGGTTCAAGGGATATGCCGCGACAGGATCCTTGGTCGGGGAGATCCGCTTGGTCGAGCCTGCCCCTCCTGCAAGCGGATTGATCGCCGGTATCCAGCGCAGTCTCTCCGGGCATGTGCGCGAACAGCTGGGGGGGGCATCGGGTTCGATTGCCGCTGCCTTTGCCAGTGGTGACAGGGGCTCGATCTCCGAAAGAGATGAAGTCGCCATGCGGGATGCGGGATTGACGCATCTGTTGTCGATCAGCGGGCTGCATGTGAGCGCGGTGATTGCTGCGGCTTATTTCCTTGCTTCCAAACTCATCGCGTTGTCGCCGTGGTTGACCTTAAGGTTGCGTATCCCGCTCGTAGCGGCAGCAATCGCTGCACTGGCAGGGATTACCTACACATTGCTCACCGGGGCGCTGGTGCCGACTGTAAGAAGCTGCGTCGGTGCGATGCTGGTGCTGATCGCGCTAGCGCTGGGGCGCGAGCCGCTCTCGATGCGAATGGTGGCCGTGGCGGCTACAGTGGTCCTGTTCCTATGGCCGGAATCTCTGGTTGGGCCGAGCTTCCAGATGAGCTTTGCCGCGGTGATTGCTATCGTGGCGCTGCACAATTCACAGCCGATCAGGGATTTTCTCGCTCCGCGCGAAGAGAGCAAAGCGCGCTGGTTCGGGCGACGCATCCTGATGCTTTTCGCAACCGGCATGGTGATCGAGATCGCGCTAATGCCGATCGTATTGTTCCACTTTCACCGGGCCGGGCTCTACGGCGCTTTTGCCAATGTCATCGCGATCCCACTGGTCACTTTCGTTTCCATGCCGCTGATTGCAGTCGCGCTGGTTTTCGACCTGATCGGGGCAGGCGCACCATTCTGGTGGCTCGCAGGGGTGTCACTCGATCTACTGCTCGAGATTGCGCGCACGACGGCCGCCCAGCCAGGAGCCGTGAAACTGGTGCCCCATATCGGTTTGGCGACATTGCTTATGTTTCTGGCAGGCGCCCTTTGGATAGCACTTTGGAGAGGAAGGGCACGATCATGGGGGTTCTTGCCGGTACTGATCGGTGCCGGCATGCTCGCATCCACACCGACGCCGGATATCCTGGTTACGCGGGACGGTCGTGACATTGGCGTAGTTGATGAGGACGGACTGGTCCACGTCCTTCGCGATAGCGAGGGATCCTATGCGCGAGACAATATCGTGGAACTCGCGGGTACAGAAGTCAGCCCGATGCTGGTCTCCCAGTGGGAGGGCGCGCGCTGCAGCGAGGATTTCTGTAGCTTGCCGATCACAAGGGAGGGGCGCACCTGGCACGTGCTCGTTGCAAAGACTCGTAACCGTATCGACGAGCGGCAATTGGCCGCCGCTTGCGAGAGGGCTGATATTGTGATTGCGGACAGGTGGCTTCCCCGGAGTTGCAGTCCGAAATGGATGAAGGCGGATGGCCGGTTTCTCGGGGGAAGCGGTGGCCTGACTATTCATCTTTCCGACGAGCGCTTCGATGCTGTCGTCGATAGCCAGGGCAGCCATGGATGGTGGCGCCCGCTTGCCGATCGCTAGCTGAATACAATCGGGGCGCCTGACCAATCGCCAGACGCCCCAACAAGTTTCTACCGCGTGATTTCAGACAATCAATGATAGCGGCGGAGCAATCCTGCCAGCTTGCCCTGAACCTTCACGCGTCCTGCCTCGTAGACCTGAGGTTCATACGCACCGTTCGCAGGATCGAGCCGGACCATCGAACCGTCCTTGCGCAGGTACTTGAGCGTAGCTTCCTCGTTATCGACGAGCGCAACCACGATCTCGCCGTCGCGGGCCGTCTCGGCGCGTTTAACGAGCGCGAAGTCGCCGTCGAAAATGCCCGCTTCAATCATCGAGTCGCCGGAGACTTCCAGTGCGTAATGATCGCCGGGCCCGAGCAAAGCAGCCGGTACCGGCATACTCGACTGGCCTTCTATCGCTTCGATCGGAGCGCCCGCTGCAATGCGGCCATGCAGCGGGACATCGATAATATCGTTTGCCGGCGCCGGTGCAGTCGGTTTCGCGGCATGGACAGCGACGACTGCATCGTTTGCGGCAGGTGAGGGCTTCGAAGCGCTCGTGACCGAATCTTCGGGAAGCTTGATGATCTCCAACGCGCGGGCCCGGTTCGGAAGGCGCCGGATGAAACCGCGTTCTTCAAGCGCGGATATCAGGCGGTGCACCCCCGACTTGCTCTTCAGGTCGAGCGCTTCCTTCATCTCCTCGAATGAGGGCGAGATCCCGGTTTCCTCGAGCTTTTCCTGGATAAAACGGATCAGTTCGTGCTGCTTGGCAGTCAGCATCTGGTCACTCCCATGTTCCTGTTCACAAACTTGTGAACGAATGTGGAACAATTAGGCAACCAATTTTCGCAAGTCAAGCAATTCCGCCATTCTCGAGGCAATTCGGAAGAACAGGTGTTCCCGTTTCAGTCCTCGACGCGCCATGTGCCGGACTTGCCTCCGGTCTTCTCAAGGAGACGAATGGCCTCGATGCGCATCCCTTTGTCGAGTGACTTGCCCATATCGTAAAGTGTGAGGAGGGCCACGCTCGTCGCGGTCATCGCCTCCATTTCGACACCGGTCTTCCCGGTCAAAGACGCTTCGCTGCGGACCCTGATCCCGCCCGATTCGGTAGTGAACGCGACGGTCACACTGTCGAGGGCGAGGGTGTGGCAGAGGGGAATGAGCTCGCCCGTCTTTTTCGCGGCCATGATCCCGGCAATGCGGGCGGTCGCGATTGCATCGCCTTTGGGGTGCGTCCCTTGAGTGAGAGCCTCTAGCGCAGCGGCATTCATGCGAATGATGCCCTCGGCCACAGCCGTGCGTGCAGTGACCGCTTTCGACCCCACGTCCACCATGCGGGCGGCGCCCTTTTCGTCGAGGTGGGTGAGTTTAGCCATGCAGCAACCGGTGGGTGGCAGCTGCGACGTCGTCCTGGCGCATGAGGCTCTCGCCTACAAGGAAACTGCGAACGCCAGATTTGCTCAAGCGGAGGCAGTCGGCATGTGTGAAGATACCGCTTTCTCCAACCAGCAAGGCATTGTCGGGTGCGAGCTTTGCAAGTTCTTCTGTCGTGGCAAGATCGGTTTCGAACGTTTTGAGATTACGATTGTTTATCCCGAGAAGGCGTGACGTCAGTGCCCCCGCTCTTTCTAATTCGACCCGATCATGGACTTCGATCAGCACGTCCATTCCGAACTCAATCGCAGCCGCCTCGATTTCCCGCATCGCGGTATTTTCGAGAGCGGCGACGATTATGAGAATGGCATCCGCCCCGAGCGCCCGCGCTTCGGCAACCTGCCATGGATCGACCATGAAGTCCTTGCGGAGGACGGGAAGGGCACAAGCGGCGCGCGCCTCCACCAGATAATCCTCATGGCCCTGGAAATAGGGGGCGTCGGTGAGGACTGAGAGGCACGTTGCGCCCCCGGCCTCATAGGCACGAGCATGGTCGGCGGGCTGGAAGTCCTCGCGGATCAAGCCCTTCGAGGGCGAGGCCTTCTTGATCTCGGCGATCAGGCCGAAGCCGTTTGCCTGAGCTTTCGCCAAAGCATCCTGGAAGCCGCGCGGTTTCCCCTGCTGGGTGGCCAGCGCCTCGAGATCGGCAAGCGACCTATCGGCCTTGCGTGCAGCCACTTCATCGCGCTTCGTCGCGCAGATTTGCTCAAGTTTGTTCATTTGGCCAACGCAATCCAGTCAGCGAGCAGCTGTTTGGCTTTGCCGGAATCGATCGCTTCCGCGGCCATTTCGGCCCCTTCCGCCCAGTCGTCGGTTTTTCCGGCAACGATCAAAGTGGCCGATGCATTGAACTGCACTGCTTCACGGTAGGGGCCGGGCGTTCCCGAAAGCAGGGCTTCGAGCGCCTTTGCGTTATGAGCAGGATCACCACCCCGGATCGCTTCGACAGGGGAATGCGGGAGGTTCGCCTGAACCGCATTTACACGGCGCATCTCGAAATCGTTGCCGGTTACATCGGCAAGCTCGTTCCCGCCGGCAAGGCTCAGTTCGTCCAGTCCTTCGTCCCCCGAGGCGATAAACGTACGTTCGGTCCCGAGCTTGGCCTTCGCTGCAGCATAGATCGGGACGTAAGCCGGACGGGCAATCCCGATCAGCTGTCGCTGCACACCCGCGGGATTCGAGAGCGGTCCCATCAGATTGAAAATCGTGCGTACGCCAAGCTTCTGGCGAATGGGCTGGATACGACCCATCGCCGGATGGTGGTTCTTGGCGAAAAGGAAGCAAATTCCCAATTCTGCCAAGGTCTTCTCGGCGGTTCTTCCTGCAGCCTCCATGTCGAGGCCGAGCGCTTCGAGGGTGTCGGCCGCCCCAGATTTGCTGCTTGCCGCACGATTGCCGTGCTTTGCTACGGATACACCGCAGGCGGCAACCACGAGACTGACTGCCGTCGATACATTTAGCGTGTGATGACCATCACCGCCGGTGCCGCAGCAATCGACGGTTCCATCTGGAGCCTCGATCGGGATCAAGCGCTCGCGAAGGGCGCGTGCAGCACCGGCAATTTCTTCGGAAGTCTCGCTACGCGCGGACATTTCGACGAGGAAACGGCCGATTGCCTCCTCGCTTGTTTCTCCATCGAGAATCCAGCCGAAGACTTCGTGCGCGTCACTCTCGGAAAGATGGGTGTCGGCAGAGGGTAATGTCTTCACGCAGGCTCCTTGGCTTCGATACCGCAGATTTTTAGGAAGTTGGCGAGCAGGGCGTGACCGTGCTCGGTGGCGATGCTTTCAGGGTGAAACTGCACACCGTGGATAGGAAGTTCCCGGTGGCGGAAACCCATGACGCTGGCGCCATCCAGTCCGGGCGTTTCGCTGGTGGCGTTTACGACAAGGCAGTCCGGAATGCTTTCTACTACGAGCGAATGATACCGCGTGGCTTCGTAAGGCGAGGGCAAACCGGCGAACACGCCCGTACCGTCATGTGCGAGGGCGCTGGTCTTGCCATGCATCAGTCCGCCACGGACCACGCGACCACCGAAATGCTGGCCGATCGCCTGATGGCCCAGGCAGACGCCGAGGAGCGGCTTATTCGCTTTGGCACAGGCAGCCACCAGATCGAGACTAACGCCTGCCTCATTGGGTGTGCACGGGCCGGGCGAAATGAGGTAGCCCGCAGCATCGCGGTCGAGCGCCTCGCGCGCAGTAATGGCGTCATTGCGCAAGACCTCCACCTCGGCCCCGAGTTCCATCAGGTAGTGGACGAGATTGAAGGTAAAGCTGTCGTAATTGTCGATTACGAGGATGGATCGGCTGTCAGTCATTCGAGCGGGTGTGTGGCGTCAGTAGTGGCTGTGTTCAAGCAAGGATTGCTGCCAGCTTGATCACGCCTGCTTGCCAGCCAGCTTGTCGGTCGCCCGGACAAGGCCGTCGATAATGCCCGGCTCGCCCGCCGAATGGCCAGCATCGTGGACGATCCACAGCTCGGCTTCCGGCCATGCTTTTTTCAATTCCCAAGCCGAGGTCGGCGGGGTGCAGATGTCATGTCGGCCCTGCACGATGATGCCCGGGATGTGCTTGATGCGATCGACGTTCTTGAGCAGCTGGGCTTCCTCGAGGAAGAAGTCTTCCAGGAAGAATTTTGCACATATCCGGGCGAAGGGGACCGCCTTCGACGGATCTGCGAAACTATCGAGTAGTTCCTCGTCGGGCAGCAGCGTGGCGACATTGCCCTCCCACAGCGACCACTCCTTGGCGGCAGCGAGGCGGGTTTCCTCATCCTCGCTGGTCAACCTGTCATAATAGGCCTTTACAAGATTGCCGCGTTCGCTTTCCGGGATGAGGCCCGAGAAGTCGTCCCATTGCTCCGCCATGATCTCGCTCGCACCATAGGTGTAGAGCCAGTCCTTCTCCTTCTGCCGCGCGAGGAAGACACCGCGAAGCACGATCTCGGAAACGCGGTCGGGATGCTCCTGCGCATAGGCGAGGGCGAGTGTCGCGCCCCAGCTGCCACCGAAGGCCTGCCACTTTTCATGGCCGCACATTTCGCGCAGTTTCTCGACATCCTCGACAATGCGCCAAGTATCGTTGTGCTCGATTTCCGCGAAGGGAAGTGACTTCCCGCAACCGCGCTGGTCGAACAGGAGTACGTCGTACAGTTCAGGATCCCACTGGCGGCGGTGATCGGGAGACATGCCGCCTCCGGGACCGCCATGCATGAAAACTGCGGGCTTGGCGCCTGGTGTACCGACCCGCTCATAATAGAGCGAGTGTCCTTCGCCCACGTCGAGCATGCCGGTCTCGTACGGCTCGATCTCGGGGTAAAGCGTGCGCTCGTACTTATTCATCGGGCGTGTCCTTTTTCCTGACCACAAGGATAGGGCCGATCGGTGCGCCGGTATCGAGGCGTTCGGTGGCGGGGTTCCAAAGGGCCGATACGTTTCCGTCGAGGTAGAGAGCGTTCTTCACGTCAAGCTCATCGCGATAGAACCGGGCTAGCTTGCCGAAACTGATCGGTCCGTTCGAGATCACGAAATGGGCGCGCCCGCGATCATCGACACCGACGCCATTACGGATCATTCGGGATTCGCCGTCGTGGGAAAATTCGGGATGCAGTTGTCCGTCGACGACCAGCATCGGACCCGACTGGGTTCCGAATTGGGGGCGTTCTGTCACATTGGCGAGAAAGTCCGACGTCGTGCGAACTTCCCACTTGCCGTCGGATCCGTAGAAGACACCATTGGGGTCCATGTGGAAATTGCCCGAGCCGTCATTCGTATTGAGCGTCTGGAGGCGCTGGGCGTTCTCGACGAAATATCCGATCGGGTTACCGTCATCGTCATACATGCCTGCATTCATCGCAAAGGCGATGGTTTCGCCTTCTTCGCTGCGCGAAAAAGCGGACAGGCTGCGGTAGGGCGATCCGTCGGAGGGGGACAGATCGGTCGCGATCGTGTGCCGTGAGGGGACGGCCAGGCAGTGGGTAAGCGGCGTGTCCTCGAAGATGATCGAGCGACAGGCACTTTCCACCTGCATCGTCCCACCCTGCGTCGCTCCAGGGGATGGGGTAGCCGTAGGTGCGGGATCGACTTTCCCGTCGATACGAGTTCGCGTGACGGGTTCACCCTCGGGCGCGGGTTCGCATGCCGTAAGAACCAGAAGTGGCAATGCCAGAAAAGCGTATTTCATTGTCCGTAACCGGGTTCCCTTGCGAGGCGGACCGCCTCGCGTGCTGCGGCGAATAGCGCGCCAGCCTTGGCTTCGCATTCTCTTTGTTCATAGGCGGGATCGCTGTCGGCGACGATCCCCGCGCCTGCTTGCACGTGCATCGTGCCGTCCTTCACGACAGCTGTGCGCAGGACGATGCAACTATCGAGAGAGCCGTCGGGAGCGAAATAGCCTACGCCGCCGGCATAGGGGCCCCGGGTTGCGGGTTCCAGTTCCGCAACGATCTCGCAGGCACGTACCTTGGGGGCACCGCTAACTGTCCCTGCGGGAAATCCTGCGAACAGCGCGTCGAGAGCGTCGTGGGACGGGTCGAGTTCGCCTACAACATTGCTCACGATGTGCATGACGTGGCTGTATCGCTCGACGGTAAAGCTGTCGGTGACGGTTACCGTGCTGCTTTTTGCAACACGGCCGACGTCGTTGCGACCCAGATCGAGCAGCATTAGGTGCTCGGCGCGCTCTTTCGGATCGGCGAGGAGGGATTGTTCCGCCGCTCTGTCATCTTCGGCTGAAGCACCACGAGGGCGCGTGCCGGCAATCGGGCGCACGGTAACCTCACCATCGCGAACGCGAACGAGGATTTCGGGGCTCGAGCCGACTACGGCAAAACCGGGCAGGTCGAGGAAATACAGGAACGGCGACGGATTAACCCGGCGAAGCGCGCGGTACAGCTCGATCGGAGGGAGTTCGAAGGGAGCAGTGAAACGCTGGGACAGGACGACCTGGAAGATGTCCCCTGCAGAGATATACTCCTTAGCTCGCAAGACCATCGCGGCATAGTCTTCAGGGGCCATGATCGGCTGAGGATTTGGATCGCTGAGCGTCATGTCATGCGCTGAAAGACTGGCCTGGTGAGATGTCAGGCGCGATAATGTGCTGTCGATCCTTTCCTCGGCAAGGGTCAACTGGGCTTCCACGTCGTCTCGGTCGGCCCAGAGTGGCGCAATGCAATACAACTCGTCGCTAAGGCTATCGAAAACGAGAAGGACCGTAGGGCGCGTGAAGATCATATCCGGCACGTCGAGTGCTTGAGTCGCGGCCCGCGGAAACTTCTCCACCAGTCCGATCGTCTCGTAGCCGAAATATCCAACCAGGCAGGCGAGTGCAGGGGGGAGACCATCGGGAACATCGATACGGCAGTCGGCAAGCAAAGAGCGCAGGGCGGATAGAGTGGGCTGATCCTGTGCTTCGAATGCCTCGCGGTCGTATTGCCATTGGTTATTGATTTCCGCCGCATTGCCTTGTGCGCGAAAGACAAGGTCGGGATCGAGTCCGAGCAAGCTGTAACGCCCGCGGACTTCGCCTCCCTCGACGGATTCGAGCAGGAAGTCGCCACGGCCTTCTTCGATCAGCTGCACTGCAGCACCGACCGGGGTCACCATGTCTGCAACCAGCCGTCTCCAAACGAGGGAGGGGCGCCCGCTAGCGAGTGCCTCCTGCGCTTTTGCGCGGCCTTCGAGTTCGCCAGCCAAGCGCGGTCTCAGTTGTTTTCGCCGAGGAGCTGGCGACGAACGGCTGCGATCGCATCCGGATTGCGTTCGACGCCGATCGATTCGCGCATCGCCCTGCGGAGCTGGGCGGCATATTCACCGCTCCAGTTCTGGCCTACCTGCGCTTTGGCAATTTCGATCAGGGGATCGTCTTCTTCAAGTTCGTCGAAGCTGATCGATGCCAGGTCGACCACGTACCAGCCCTGATCGTTCGTGCCGTCCAGCTTCTTGGTCGTACCTTCGGCCATACCGAAGAGCAGAGCCACGGGTGTGGGGACATTCCGACCCTGGAGGCGGGCGAGCTGTTCGCGCGTGTACTCCACCTGGTCGGGCGCAGGGATTGCAGCTTCTTCAGCCGCCACGGCTTGTGCGAGGCTGCGTCCTTCTTCGACGCGCTTCACAATGCGGGCTGCCGCGGCTTCGGCCAGTTCGTTGCCGCGGACACGGCGCCATTCCGCGGTCACCTCGTCACGGATTTCGGAAAGCGGAGCTGCGGCTGACGGGGCGATATCCGCGACCTCATAGAGAATGAAGGTTTCGCCATCAGGCAGCGCGCCGATTTCAGGCTGACCTTCACCGATCTGGAACGCGAGCTTCAGGGCAGGCGCCAGGACCGGATCGACGCGTTGCGGCGTCCCGTAGACTTCACCGCGCGCAGTGATAGGAGCGGTGGTCTGGAGATCCAGTCCGAACTCTTCGGCGATCGACTGGAGCGATGCGCCGTCCACAAGGCGGTCCTCGGTCGAAACGGCAAGTTCAGCGATGCCGCGTTCGCGTTTTTCCTGACCAAGGATCTCGGCAATTTCATCGCGGGCTTGCGCCAGGCTGCGCGCCGGGATCTGGGTGACACCGTCGACGCGCGCAATATGCCAGCCTAGCGAGCTGCGGGCGGGCGAGGTCAACGAGCCTTGGGATGCGCTGAAATAGGCTTCGACCACATTGCCCGAACCGGCGACCTGTTCGCGAAGCTCCTCGCGGGTCGCGCCTTCGATTTGCGTGGTGTTGAAGCCGGCGCTGGAGGCGGCCTGCGCGATGGTCTCGCCGGCATTCACGCGGGTCGCAATCGCTTCTGCGCCCTGACGGGTTGCAACAATCAGCTGGGTGAACGTCCGGGTTTCGTTCGCGGCGAACTCCTCCGAATTGTCTTCATAATAAGCGGCGATCTCTTCGTCGGTGGGGAGAATGCTGTCACCGAGCGCCTCACTGCCGAAGGTGGCGTAGCGCAGAACACGGCGTTCGGGCCGCACGAATCGCGACTGCTCTTCGTTATAGAATTCTACCAGCACCTCGTCGCTGGGCGCCTCTGTCGGTACGAAGAGGCGGGCCGGAATGGTCGCGATCGCTCCGCTGCGACGCTCCTTGAATGTGCGTGCGTAGGCGAGGGCGAGTTTCTCGGGCAGCTTCGCGGAAGAGACCGTGGCGCCCACTGCCTGCTGCTCGAAAAGGCTGGTGCGAATCTGGCTACGGACCTCGGCATCGGTCAGCTGTGCCTGCTGGAGCAGGGCTGCATAAGCTTCCTGGTCGAATTCGCCTTCCGGTCCGCGCACACCAGGGAGGTCGCGAATAAGATAGTTCACGAGGTTGTCGCCCGCGCGGAACCCGTTTTCCTCGCCCCAGGCAATAAGAGTGTAGCGATCGATGAGATCATCGAGAATCCGATCGATACCGCCGTTCGCAAGAAGCTGCTCCATCGTGACATCGGGATTATCACGGCGCGCCTCTGCAAGTGCATCGTTCACCGCCTGCTGGAACTCGGCAGTGCCGATCTTCTTGTCACCAACAACGGCCACGCTGTCACCGCCTGCGACACCACCGAACGCGCCAGTATTGGAAACGTCCATGCTGGCAAAAGCGAATCCGATCAGGCCGAGAAAAGCCAGGGTAATGGCGAGGCCGATCTTCGATTTGAAGAAATTGCGGAAGAATGTGAGCATGGCTTGCGGTGAGGCCTTTTCGGTGCTTAGGGGCGCACGACTTTCCAGATGGAAGGCTGCACGTTTGCGATTGAGCAGCGCGCTTTATCCGCCCTGCGACCTCCCCGCAACAGGTCCCGTCCGGTTTTGGTGCAGAAACAAACACGACTGGCGGTCGCGCGCTTAGCCCCTATATAGCGCCCTCCGCTGAATTGAGATTCACGAACAGGAAGCTTTATGTCCGACCGGCCCTACATCGTAGGCAATTGGAAAATGCACGGAACGCGGGCGATGCTTTCCGAAGCACGCGCGATCGATCGCGCCGCCCAGCGCTACATGAAGGCGGAGGTTGCCGTGGCGCCGCCGTACACGCTGATCCATGCTGTGCACCGCGAAGCCGAACAGATCGGCGTCGGCGCGCAGGATTGTCATCCGGGTGTAGACGGGCCGCATACCGGCGATATTTCGGCGGCGATGCTGGCCGACGCCGGCGCCAAGTTCGTGATTCTTGGTCACAGCGAGCGCCGCGGCGACCACCGCGAAACGAACAAGCTTATCAACGAGAAGATCGAAAGCGCCCTCGAAGCCGGCATGCGCATTATCCTTTGCTGCGGTGAAAGCCTCGAGACGCGGGATGCGGGTGAGGCTGAGGCATTCGTGCTCAAGCAGCTGATGGCAAGCCTGCCGAAGATCGACGATGCCGCCGAGCGTCTTACCGTTGCGTACGAGCCGATCTGGGCGATTGGTACCGGCCGTACCGCCACGACCAAGGATATCGCGGCGATGCATAAGGCCATCCGCGGCCTGCTCGACGAGACCTATGGGGAAGAGACTTCTGCCGAGGTCCGCATCCTCTACGGCGGTTCGGTCAATCCCGACAATGCCCGTGAAATCCTCTCGACCGAAGAAGTCGGCGGTGCCCTAGTGGGCGGCGCAAGCCTCAGCGCGGAAAGCTTCCTAGGTATCGTGGTTGCCGCATCGGAAACCGAAGAGGCCTGAACCTTGCCGTTTTGACGCATCGCGCCTAGATGCGCGGTGCACACAGTAACACGATTGAGTTTGCATCCATGTTCCTCTTTTTCACCGTACTCCAGGCGATCGTCGCTGCCGCTCTCGTTGCGGTAATCCTGATGCAGCGTAGCGAAGGCGGTGGCCTTGGCATCGGTGGCAGCCCCAGCGGCATGATGAGCGCGCGCGGTGCGGCCGATTTCCTCACCCGTTCGACCAAGTGGCTGGCCGTGGCATTCGTGGTGCTGTCGATCGCTCTTGCTGCATTGGCAGTGAAGGGTGACGGTGGGGCCGTCGAGACAACGCTCGGCGGTGAAGCTGCTCCGGCGACCGATTACGATCCGCTTGGCGGCGCGCCCGCGGCACCTGCCGGCGGCGCAGAACCGGCAACTCCGTCGGATGATCCGCTGGCCGAATAGGCTTACCGGACAAACAAATTCGCAAGCGCTTGTGGATGGCGTGCTTTTTTGCGCGCCTTTTCCCTTGCGCCGACTCAACCCCCACGCTTAAGGCCCGACTCCCATGGCGCGGTATATTTTCATCACCGGCGGCGTGGTCTCCTCGCTTGGCAAAGGTCTCATGGCAGCATCGCTTGCTGCCCTCCTCCAGGCGCGTGGCTACAAAGTCCGCATTCGTAAGTTCGATCCCTACCTCAATGTCGATCCGGGTACGATGTCCCCGTATCAGCATGGCGAGGTCTATGTGACTGATGATGGGGCGGAAACCGACCTCGACCTTGGGCACTACGAGCGCTTCACCGGCGTCTCCGCGCATCAGGGCGACAACATCACGAGCGGCCGGGTCTACCAGCAGATCATCGCGAAGGAACGCCGCGGCGACTACCTCGGTGCGACCGTGCAGGTCGTTCCGCACGTCACCGACGCGATCAAGGAATTCGCGCTTGCAGGACAGGACGACCACGATTTCATCCTATGCGAGATCGGCGGTACTGTTGGCGACATCGAGAGCCTCCCCTTCATGGAGGCCATTCGCCAGCTCCGTAACGAACTTGAACCAATGCAGTCGCTAAGTGTTCACGTGACGCTGGTCCCCTATATCGCGGCCGCAGGCGAACTGAAGACCAAGCCGACCCAGCATTCAGTCCGCGAACTCGCCAGCCTCGGCATCAAGCCCGACGTGCTTCTGTGCCGTGCCGAGCATCCGATCCCCGATGGCGAGCGCCAGAAGATCGCCAACTTCTGCAACGTGCGCAAGGAAGCCGTCATTCCGGCGCTCGATGCGCCGTCGATCTATTCGGTCCCGCTGCAGTATCATGCAGAAGGTCTCGATACCGAGGTCTTGCGCGGTTTCGGCATCACCGATGCACCCGAACCCGACCTGTCGCGCTGGTACGATGTCGTGGATCGTCACTCCAATCCGGAAGGCGAAGTCACCATCGGCGTGGTCGGCAAGTATGTCGGGCTGCAGGACGCGTACAAGTCACTCAATGAAGCCCTTGTCCATGGCGGCATGGCCCATCGGGTGAAGGTCAACATCAAGTGGATCGACGCCGAGGTCTTCGAGCAGGACGATAGCGATATCACTGCCCAGCTCGAACCGATGCACGGTATCCTCGTACCCGGTG
>JABDNC010000051.1 GCA_013001165.1 Erythrobacter sp. | reverse complement strand
TGGCTGGATGGCGCGATCGGACTCGGCTCGGCGCAAATTGGATTCGGTTCATCGCCGTTTCATTGCGAGGCTGCTCGAAAGGGATTCTGCTCATAGCGCAGCTCTTTGCGCGGATTGCGCGAGGCTCCACGAAGGGATCGATATGAATACCGCCAGGACATTTGCCGCCGCCTTGTTGGCCGCCTTCTCGCTTGCCGCAGCGCCGCTCGCCGCACAGGTGGAATCGGTCGATCCGGACGCGGCCTACGACGCGCCCATCGATGGCGATCTCGAATCGACGGAAGCCGAACTGCCTCCCGTCACTTCCGATGAAGCTACGGCGGCCGAACCCGGTTTCACCTATGATGCTCCTGCCGAGGAGACCGCTGCGCCGCAGTGGGCCGAACAGGATGCCGAGGCGGCTGCTTCCGAAGCAGTCGCCGGACCGCAGGTCGAAAACCCCGACACCACTTACCGCGAAGACGATCTCATCGGCGCGGCCGAAGGCGTGTTCGGCAAGGGTGCGGAAGGCGTCGCCAAGATGATCCGCAAGCTGCTTGCCGACCAGGGCGAGCCCAACGGCTACATCGTGGGTCGCGAGGCGGGCGGTGCCTTCGTTGTCGGCGCGCGCTATGGTTCGGGCACGCTCTATCACAAGATCGAAGGCGAACGCCCGGTCTACTGGACCGGACCTTCGATCGGCCTCGATGCGGGCGCCAATGCCGGCAGCACCTTCGTCCTCGTCTACAACCTCTACGACACCGAAGAACTTTACTCGCGCTTCCCGGCAGCCGAGGGGCAGGCCTATGCCGTCGGAGGGCTCAATGCGAGTTATGTGCGCAAGGGCGATATCGTCCTGATTCCGATCCGCGTGGGCGCCGGCCTGCGGCTTGGCGTCAATGCCGGCTACATGAAGTTCTCCAAGAAGCAGAAGTGGCTGCCGTTCTGAGCAGGCATACGAAAACAAGCCGTATTTGAGGGGCCGCAATCTCGTTTGAGGTTGCGGCCCCAGCCATATCTGCGCAAAGAGCCGACCCATGCTCGACAAACTCTCCGCGCAAGCGCCCGACGCCCTTCTCGCCCTGATCAAGATGCACGCGGCCGATCCGCGTGAGGACAAGATCGATCTCGGTGTTGGGGTCTATCGCACCAATGAGGGCGGCACGCCTGTCTTCCGCGCGATCAAGCAGGCCGAGCAGCGGCTGCTCGATACGCAGGATTCCAAGAGCTACCTCGGCCCGGAAGGCGACAGCGGCTTCGTGAAGGCGCTGATGCCTTACATCTTCGGCAAGGAAAGCACGCTCGGCGACCGTGTGGAGGGGATGCAGACCCCCGGCGGCACCGGTGCGGTGCGCCTTGCGGTCTCGCTCGCGGCGAAGGCCGGTGTGAAGCGCATTCACCTTGGCATGCCCAGCTGGCCCAACCACGCGCAGATCCTCGACGATGTCGGCGTTGAAACGGTCGCCTTCGATCACGCCAAGCCCGATGGCACCGCCGATATCGACGCCGTGCTCGGCGCGATCCGTGGTGCCGGCGAAGCTGACGCGGTTCTGCTGCACGGCTGCTGCCACAACCCGACCGGCATCGATTACACTGCCAACGAATGGACCGCGATTGCCGCGGCGTTTGCGGAAACCGGCGTACTTCCGATCCTGGATATCGCCTACCAGGGCCTCGGGCAGGGCATGGAAGAGGATGTCCAGGGCGTCCGCGCCGTACTGGCCAAGGTGCCCGAGGCGCTGGTCGCCTATAGCTGCGACAAGAACTTCGGCCTTTACCGTGACCGCGTTGGCGCCTTCTACATGATCGCCCGCGAGGCGGAGCAGGTCGCTGCCATCGCTTCCAACGCCAATGCACTCGCCCGTGCCAACTGGTCGATGCCGCCCGATCACGGCGGTGCCTCCGTGCGCATCCTGCTCGAGGACGAAGGCATGACCCGCGTCTGGCTGGAAGAACTCGACGAGATGCGCACCCGCATGCGCCGCGTGCGCGAGCGGCTTGCCGCGGCCGACAACGAAGCACCGGGCCTCGGCCTTGCCGCGCTGGCCGACCAGAACGGCCTGTTCGCCATGCTGCCGCTCGGCAGGGACCAGATCGCAAGCTTGCGTGAAGACCACGCCATCTACATGGCCGGTTCGGGCCGTATAAACGTGGCGGGCCTCCATGCCGGCAATACCGAGAAGTTCATCGCCGCGCTGAGCGACGTAACCAAGGGCTGAAACGGCATGGTGCTCGACCGGCAACCGACGCTGGAAACCGAGCGGCTTGTCCTGCGCCCCTTGTGCGAAGAGGATCGCGAGGCGCTTTACGAAGTCGCCTCCGATCCCGCCGTCTGGGAACAGCACCCGATCCACGACCGCTGGCGCCGCGAGGTATTCGATGCCTTCTTCGACGACGGGCTGGCGGCCGGAGGCGCACTTGCTGTCGTCCGCAAGAGCGACGAGCGCATCGTCGGCTCCACCCGGTACGGCAAGGTCGAGGAGGACGAGGGCGGCTTCGTCGAGATCGGTTGGACCTTCCTTGCGCCCACCTGCTGGGGCAAGGGCCTCAATCTTGAGATGAAGCGCGTGATGCTCGCCCACGCATTCGAGGAAGTCGGCACCGTCGAGTTCCGCGTCGGCGATACCAACTACCGTTCGCGCAACGCGCTCGAAGCCATCGGCGCGGTACGGACCGAGCGCTACGAACTGGAACGCTACCAGGGCAAACGCGTGGTCCATCTGGTCTACGAGGTCACCCGCGAAGCGTTCGAGACCGGACCGCTCGCGTAAGGTGTTGTCGGCGTTGGCTCGCTGATTTACAAGATGAAGTCCGACAAATTCGGATACATGTCACCCTTGAGCTGAATGTACATGTCCGCCAAGCCATCGCCATCGAGATCGGCAGCCAAGAACGTATCGCCGTCTTTCCGAAAATAGCGCAATTCGCCGGCGGCCCCAGAGAATCTATCGGATCCTATGAATTGGAACGGGTCATCCTCCGGAGTCCCGGCGATGGCATCGATGGCCGAAAGGTCGATAAGGTCTCCCTCCCAACGCTTGAAGTCGGTGATCACATCGGCGCTATCATAGAAACGACCGGTCTCTTTCTCACTCTCGAAGACAAAGGTGTCAGAGCCGGCCCCGCCGGTCATTTCATCAACGCCCCAACTGCCGAGCAGGATATCGTCACCGACTCCACCATCGAGAATGTCATTGCCTTTCCCGCCGTGGATCCGATCGCTTCCGTAGCCCCCAAACAGATGATCGTCCCCGCTCTCGCCATGGATATTGTCGGTCCAGCCGCCGCCATGGATCGTGTCCCATCCGTCGCCGCCGAATAGCCGATCATTCCCTGAGCCACCATCGAGGATGTCGTTACCGCCATTCCCCCGGATCAGGTCGTCGCCATTCCCGCCTAGGATGCGGTCGACCTGAATGCTGCCGAGCAAAGTGTCGCCGAAGTTCGAGCCCTCGAGCCCTTCGATGGAAACGAGAATGTCGAATCCCGCGCCTAAAGTGTCTTGAGCGATGCCTTGCTGCCCCAAATCCACTTCTACAGCCGCGGGCGCGCTGAGGTAGGACGCAATGTCGATGCCTTCCCCGCCATCGAGGGCATCATCGCCAAGGCCGCCGTCGAGAATATCGTCGCCTTCCTCGCCAAGAATTTTGTCGGAACCTCCCGCGCCGGAAAGTATGTCGTAGCCAAACCCACCATAAACGATGTCATCACCAAACGAGGCGTAGACGCGATCGGAACCGCCGCCCGCAAATATGATGTCATCTTCCACGCCTGTGAAAATTGTGTTTGCGGAAAAATCACCCATGTGATGACCAGTCGCTTGATCGACAGAATGGTCGCTGAAGTACGGCATCGCAGCATCGACAAGCAGGCTGGCAAATTCGTAGGTGTAGTGGAGGGGGTCTCGAAACATTTCGTCCGCGGAAATGCCGTGATCGGCGGCCACGACATCGGGATCGACTAGGAAAACGTTATCGAAGGCCTGCGCTACGGCATTCTGTGCGTCGATAACAATCTGCCAACCCTCCGCAGTTTCCGGGCGACGGATTGGCCCTTCAGCCTGGGTCGACATCGGAACAATGACGATTGGAATTGGCCCGGCAATTTCGATCACTCGCTCAATGAATGCGGTGAGATTGGCCTCGTAGGAAGCGGCCCAATCCGGATCGGTACGGTCTCTTTCACCGTGCACCCATATCAGGCCGGTCAAGCCGTCAGGGCTTTGTTCGATGAGGTTGAGGAATTCCTCGAACATCTCACCGGTCTCCGCGTTTTCATCTTCGACTGGATACCAATCCAGGTGATTTTCATCGGGAGCCAGACTCGTGCCACCGTGCCAAACCTCCTCAATCCTGCCGGTGCGCACCTGGAGGAATTGCAGCAGCGGAGATTGATAGAGAGAACGGACGTTACTTTGACCGGCGACAAACAAGGTCATTAATGCGAGCTCACAGCTTCATAAGAGGAAGCGGCTATTCCACATACTCGACAGAATAGGAACGCGAATTCAAAATATTGTCAGTTTGTGGGACAACTATGAAAAGGGCAAAGCCCCAACTGTCCTCCGGATTGCACGAATCCGCCCCTCTGGAATGCGCTTACCCAGCTAGGCTCTGCATCCGCTTCAGGTACCGCGCCAGCACGTCGATCTCGAGATTGACGCGGTCGCCTTCCTTCAGCGTGCCGAGCGTCGTGACTTCGGCAGTATGCGGAATGATGTTGAGCGCGAAGTCGCAGGTACCGTCGCTGCGATCGCGCACGTCGTTCACGGTCAGCGACACGCCGTCCACGGTGATCGAGCCTTTCTCGGCGACATAGGCTGCAAAGGCGCGGCTGATGCGGATAGCGAGGTGGAGCGAGCCACCCTTTTCGCGGGTCGACACGACTTCGCCGACAGTATCGACATGGCCGGTGACCATGTGTCCGCCAAGTTCGTCGCCAAGGCGCAGGGCGGGCTCGAGATTGAGCTTGCGTCCAGCCTCCCACATAGCCGGGACAGTGCGCGATATGGTTTCGCCCGAAACGTCGAAGCCGATGCGCGCGTCGCCCTTCTCGCCTTCCAGCGTGACGACGGTCAGGCAGACGCCCGAGCAGGCGATCGAAGCGCCGATGTCGATTGCGCCGGGATCGAACGGGCAGGCGACCACGACGCGTGTGTCGCCGCGTGTCTCCACGCTTTCGATCTGACCGATGGCGGTAACGATGCCGGTGAACATGTGTTCGAAAACCCCTATTGCCTGGTGCGGCGATAGGCGGTGAAGACGTCGCTGCCAAGCTGGCGGTTCTCGGTCTGGGTCCAGCGCCCATGCGCATCGGCAAGGCTGGCGAGCCCGATGTCGCCCAGCGCTGGTTTTCCCTTCCCGATCAGGATGGGCGCGCGGTAGATTTCGAGCCGGTCGACGAGGTCTGCAGCGAGAAAGCTGGCCGCAGCGCCCGCACCGCCTTCGACATAGAGATATTGCACGCCTTCGAGGCTGGCGACCTGTGCCGGGTCGTTGATGACCTTCACGCCGTCGGGCGGCACACCGCGCGTCAGCAGAACCCGGTCGGGGCTGCGCTGTTCGAGCCCTTCGAGGCGCACGTCGAGACGGGGCTTGTCATGCCGCCAAGTCGCACCGCCCACGAGGATGACATCGCTCATCGCGCGACGCGAATGGACGTGCGCTCTTGCTTCTTCGCCAGTGATCCACTGGCTGGTGCCGTCCTCCATCGCGATACGTCCGTCGAGCGAGAGGGCCAGTTTCAGCGTGATATGCGGGCGACCGAGCCGGGCGCGGGTGAGATAGCCTTCAAGGCTGTCTTCGGCGTCCCGCGATGCAAGTACCTCGACCGCGACGCCTGCGGACTTCAGTCTTTCGACGCCGCTTCCCGCCGTGCGCGGGTCCGGATCTTCGACACCGATGACGACCCGCGCCAATCCGGCGTCGACCAGCAGGTTGCTGCAGGCGGGACCGCGGTCGGAACGGTGTGCGCAGGGTTCGAGGGTGACATAGGCCGTCGCGCCGCGGGCGGTGTCGCCAGCCTGCTTCAGGGCAACCGCCTCGGCATGCGGGCGGCCTCCCTCGAGCGTCCATCCGCGTCCGACGACCGTCTCATCCTTCACGAGAATGCAGCCGACTGCCGGATTGGGACGCGACACGGGTCTGCCGCGCGATGCCAGCCGCGCCGCAGCGCTCATCCAGTGAGCGTCAATCCGTGCCGGGGGCAACTGCGTCGTCCGCCTGATTTTCTTCGTCGCCGAACAGGCCTTCCAGCCGCTCTTGCTCGGCACGTTCTTCGGCGATCCGTTCGGCCTCGGCCTCGGCTTCCATCGAATCTACGTCGAAGCCGGTTGCCGCGCCCAGCGTCTTGTAGAATTCGCGGCGACGCTCGTCGATCGCCTCCCGCTGTGCCCGCAGCTCGTCCTGTACGCGCTGGTTCTCGATATTGGACTGGCGGATTTCCTCGTCCGTCCGACCATCGGCGAAGGTGGTGATATAGGTCACTTCGGGCACTTCGGGCGGGTAGTAATACTGCTCCTTCGTCAGCCAGAAGAAGATCGTACCCGTGCACAGGAAAGACGCGGCAAGGATCGGCCAACGATAGGGGTTGGGCCGTTTGAATTCGTTCCAGAAGTCGGCGATGCCACCGACCGGGTTGATCCTGTTCCTGAAGCGCATGATGGTTAGATAATAGCCTTTGTGGCTTTCCGCTAGCTGAAGCTGGCGTAGAGCGTGCGGCCATGATGCGAGAGCCAGCGGTTGGCATCCTCGATCTCGCCCTCGAAAATGTCGTCCAGCAGCGAGTGGAAAGCGGGCGAATGATCGAAATGGACGAGGTGTGTGACTTCGTGCGCAACGACCGAACGGCGCACATGGTCGGGTGCCTGCACCAGCCGCCAGTTGAGCCGCAGCATGCCCTCGCTCGAACAGCTGCCCCAGCGGCGCTTTGCCCGGGTCAGCCTCACCGGCGCAGCAGGCAATCCGGCCCGCTCGCAATAGAATGCGGCGTCGCCGGTGAAGAGATCGAGGGCTTCACCCTCGAGCCAGCGCTGGATGCGTCGGGCTAGCGTTTCCTGCGGGCCGCCGATCTTAAGTTGATCGCCCTGTGCCGCGGGCTTGCGCGGCGCGTTTTCGCACCAATCGAGTGCAAGCGTACGGCCGCGGTAGTCGATCTTGCCTGTCTCGACCGGGTCGCGGGTCTCGGGCACCTTGGCGAGTTGTGCAGCGAGCCAATCGGCCCTTGCATGGGCGAAGGCGATGGCTTCCTTCGATGCGCACCAGCGGGGGAGTGTCACCTTCACTGCGCGGCCATCGGGCGCGAGGCGCAGGGTCAGCCTTTTCGCCGTCGGATGGCGGCGCAGTTTGATCGGGATCTTGCGGCCGCCCAGTTCGATCTCCGGTTCGATATGTTGATCGCGCAGCCATTCGATCATGCTGCGTCGTCCTCTCCACCGTCCCATTCGACGATGTGATGTTCGAGCGGCCCCGCCTCGTCCTCGCTGATCACGCGGCCTGCCACAGAGACACCTGCCGCGATCACGGCCTCGCGATCACCCGAAAGCAGGTAATGCCAGCGCGGCAGCGGGCGGTCTTCGGCGCGGCGGCGATATGCACATGTGTCGGGAAGCCAGGGCACGCGGTCGACCAGCTTCAGCGTTAGGCGAAGGCAGTCGGGCACCTTTGCCTTGCGGTTGGGATAGTCGGTGCACTTTGCGGTCTTGCAGTCGAGCAGTGTGCAGGCGACATTGGTCTCCTCGATTTCGCCCGTGTCCTCGTATTCGACCTTGTGCAGGCAGCACCGTCCGCAGCCGTCGCACAGCGCTTCCCATTCGGTCTGGTTGAGATCGGCCAGCGGCCGCTCCCAGAAGCGCTCCCTCAGCGCACCCATTTCGCCAGCTCGTCCCGAACGGCGTCCGGCCCTTGATCGGTGGGGAGGGTGGCCAGCGGCTGCCCGTCGGGTCCGAAAAGCAGCGTCAGGCCGGAATGATCGACGAGGTACCCCCCGTCGCCGCGGTCTTCGGGGACCGAGAAGAACACGCCGAACTTGCCCGCTACTTCTTCCAGCATCGCGGGATCGCCCGTCATGCCGATCAGGCGCGGGTGAAACGCATCTGTGAATTCGCCGAGAACTTCGGTCGTGTCGCGGTCGGGATCGACGCTGACAAAGAGCGGCTGTACCTTTGCGCCCAGTTCGGGGAAGTCGTCCTCGAACCGCTTGAGGCCGGCCATCGCGCGCTGGTTGTCGGTCGGGCAGATGTCCGGGCAAAAGGCATAGCCGAAATAGATCGTGCGGTACTGTCCGTCGAAATCGGAGAAGCTTACCGGCTCCCCATCCTCGCCCATCAGGGTGAAATCGCCCCCGATGCTGGCGCCTTCGAGCGGCGGCGGGCCGTCAGGATCTATCAACTGCGGACCGGCCGGCTCCTGCGAGCATGAAGCGAGGAAAAGGGCGGTGAGGAGAAGAGTTGGAACGCGGGGCATGACAGGATGGTTCATGGTCTGCTAACCGCGCGTATTCAAGGGCGGACGGCCCGATTACAGCGGAAAAGACTAGCGGAGTGAACAGCGGTGCGCGCACTAGGGATTAAGCAGGGTTTCATGATTGTCGCCGGACTGCTGGCCATGCTGGCGAGCCCGGTCGCTGCCCAGCAGCAGTCCGATGGCTACAAGTTCCTCAAAGCCGTGCGCGATCGTGACGGTGACATCGCGACGAAGCTGCTCGACGAACCGGGCAACACCATCGTCAATGCCCGCGACATCATCAGCGGCGAGACGGCGCTTCATGCAGTTGTGCAGCGGCGCGATCTTACCTGGGTCCGCTTCCTCCTGCAGCGCGGGGCCAATCCCAACATCGCCGACAAGAACGGCACGACGCCGCTCCAGATTGCCGCACAGCTCGGCTTCATCGAAGGCGTCGAGCAGCTCATCAAGCGCGGGGCCGAGGTCGACGTGTCCGATTCCACCGGCGAGACCCCGCTGATCAGCGCAGTGCATCGGCGCGATTTGAAGCTTGTCGAAATGCTGATCGCCAATGGCGGCAATCCTGATCGCACCGACAATTCGGGCCGCTCCGCACGCGATTACGCCATGCTGCTCGGTGCGCGCGCTGGCGTTCTCGAGGCAATCGAGAAGGGCGAGAAGTCCGGCAACCAGACCGCCGAAACCTACGGACCGCAATAATGACCGATGAAACGCCCGATATCGCCGACCTGACGCTCGATGAGCTGCGCCTCGCGCTGGCCCCTGCCATTGCTGATGCCGCCATCTT
Organism: Erythrobacter sp.; assembly: GCA_013001165.1. Lineage (GTDB taxonomy): Bacteria > Pseudomonadota > Alphaproteobacteria > Sphingomonadales > Sphingomonadaceae > Qipengyuania. Next base: position 7,977 of record JABDNC010000051.1, on the reverse strand, counting down.
CGACGGCTGGGGCGACGAGGCGCTGGTCATGGCTGCCGAGCAGATGGGCGCCGACGTCGATGTCGCGCGCCTCGCATTCAAGGGCGGCGCTATCGAGATGGTTTTCGCCTGGATTGAGGCGGTCGATGTCGCGATGGCCGAGGCCTTCCCTGAAGACGTGATTGCCTCGATGAAGATCCGCGAGCGTATCCGCAGCCTCGTGCAGTTCCGTCTCGATGCGGTAGCGGGTCAGGAAGAGGCACTGCGCCGCGCGCTCGCCATCATGGCAATGCCGCAGAACGCAGCGAAGTCGGCGAAGCGCGGCTGGCAAACGGCCGATCTGATGTGGCGGCTCGCAGGCGATACGGCGACCGATTACAACCACTATACCAAGCGCGCGATCCTCGCCTCGATCTACGGCGCGACGCTGGCCGTGTTCGTCGACGATACGAGCGAAGACAAGGCCGAGACCCGCGCCTTCCTCGACCGGCGTATCGAGGGCGTGATGAAGTTCGAGAAGGTGAAGGCCAAGTGGCTCAATCCCGAGCGCGAGAGCTTCAGCGTCACGCGCTTTCTCGGCCGGCTGCGCTATCCGGCACGCTAACTCGCTATTGATAACCAGTTGCAACAAGCCTGCCGATCTGACAGGGCGGGTGGCATGACATTGGACGGTTTCGACAGCGGGCGCACTGCGCGCATTACATCCGTAGACTGGGCGAATCTCGCCGTAGACGAGGGCAAGAGGCTCCAGGCCCTTGGTGTTGACGAAGGCGCGGAAGTGGCCATCGTCCACCGCGGCGTGTTCGGAACGCGCGATCCCATAGCGCTGCGCATCGGCAACATGACCATTGCTATCCGGCGCGCTCACGCTGCAGCGATCGAGGTGGAAGCGGCATGAGCAGGAAACACACTGCGGCGCTCGTCGGAAATCCGAATTCGGGCAAATCAGCTCTGTTCAATGCGCTGACCGGCGCGCGCCAGAAGATCGCCAATTATGCCGGCGTTACCGTGGAGCGTAAAGCGGGCCGCCTTACCCTGCCGAGCGGCGAACCGGTCGAACTGCTCGACCTGCCCGGCGCCTACAGTTTCGATGCTGCGAGCCCTGACGAGGCAGTCACGCGCGATGTGGTGAAGGGCACTTTCGAAGGGGAGGTCGTTCCCGATGTGCTCGTGCTGGTGCTCGACGCGGCCAATCTCGAGCAGCACCTCGTCTTTGCGCAGGAAGTCCTTGAGCTCGGTCGCCCGACAGTGGTCGCGCTCAACATGGTCGACCTTGCCGAACGTGATGGCCTCACGCTCGATCCCGAAGCTCTTTCGGAGGCGCTCGGCGTTCCCGTCATCCCGACCGTCGCCGTACGCCGCCGCGGGATTGCCGAGCTAAATGCCGCGATAGCCGAGGCGGAAACGCACGCCGACGAGGAGGCGCACACGCGCTGGCACCTGACGCTGCCCGAGCGGCGCCTATCGGCCAAGCACATGGCGCGCGCCGCAATCCTCTCACGGTCGGCGCGCCACACGATCGAGAACGGCGTCGACAGGATCCTGCTCAATCCGTGGATCGGGCCGGTGATCCTGTTCGGATTGTTGTTCGTCATTTTTCAGGCGGTCTTCGCCTGGGCGACGCCGTTTGCCGATGCTCTCGAAGGCGGGATCGGCGTGCTTTCGGCCGGTGTGACCGACGTGATGGCGCCCGGCATTTTGCGCGACTTCCTGACCGAAGGCGTGCTCGCAGGCGTAGGATCGGTCGTCGTCTTCCTGCCGCAGATCGTGATCCTGTTCGCTTTCATCCTCGTGATGGAAGCGAGCGGATACATGGCGCGTGCAGCATTCCTCATGGACCGCCTGATGGCGGGCGTGGGCCTGTCAGGCAAAAGCTTCATTCCACTGCTGTCCAGCTTCGCCTGCGCCATTCCGGGCATCATGGCGACGCGCAGTATCGCCGATCCCAAGGACCGGCTGACCACGATACTGATCGCCCCGCTCATGACCTGTTCGGCGCGCCTGCCGGTCTATGCAGTCATTATTGCCGCCGTCATTCCCGAAACCACCGTCGGCCCGGGCGTCGGATTGCAGGGGCTGGTGCTCTTCGCACTCTACGTGGCGGGCATTGTCGGCGCGATGATTGTTGCGCTGGTCCTTCGCAGCACCGTGACCAAGGGTGCTGCGTCGGGGTTCATCATGGAATTGCCGCGCTACCAGCTGCCGCGCATCAAGGACCTCGCCATCGGCCTGTGGCAGCGCGCATGGGTCTTCCTGCGTCGCGCGGGTACGATCATCTTCGTCGCCACCATCGCCCTGTGGGTCCTGCTGAGCTTTCCCAAGGCCGGCGATGGCGAAAGCCAGCTTGATGCCAGCTATGCTGGCGTCGTCGCCGACACGATTCACCCGGTCCTCGAGCCGGTTGGCTTCAACCGCGAGATGAGCCTTGCATTGGTTCCCGCGATTGCCGCGCGCGAAGTGGCCGTCTCGGCGCTTGCGACCACCTATGCGATCGATGCCGAGGACGAGGATCTTGCAGCACAAGGCGTGACCGAAAGGATCGCGGCGCTGTGGACGCTGCCTACGGCGCTCGCCTTCCTCGCGTGGTTCGTTTTTGCCCCCCAGTGCCTCTCGACCATCGCCGTTGCGCGGCGCGAGACGAACGGGTGGAAGTGGCCGATCGTCATGGTCGCCTACCTCTTCGCGCTGGCATGGATCGCGGCTGGTGCGACCTATTGGATCGCGGTGAGCCTCGGGCTCTAGGTCCACTCTGGGGGTAATATCCCGCATCGCCCTAGAACCGACTCGCGCGGATCGTTAGGCCCGCCTGTAACAAATTCACGAAGGGACGAATCGATGGCCGGTAGCCTCAACAAAGTCATGCTCATCGGAAACCTGGGCGCAGACCCGGAAATCCGCAGCTTCCCCAATGGCGGGAAGGTCGCCAACCTCCGCATCGCGACCTCCGAACAGTGGAAGGACCGCAATACGGGCGAGCGGCAGGAGCGGACCGAATGGCACACCGTGTCGATCTTCTCCGAAGGCCTCATCAATGTGGTCGAACGCTTCTTGCGCAAGGGCAGCAAGGTCTTCGTCGAAGGCCAGCTCCAGACCCGCAAGTGGCAGGACCAGCAGGGTAATGACCGCTATTCGACCGAAGTCGTGCTGCGCGGCTTCAACGGTACGCTGACCATGCTCGACGGTCCCGGTGGCGGCCAGGGCGGCGGCGGCGGCGGAGGCTCGCGCGGCGGCGACTATGGCGGAGGTGGCGGCCAGTCCGGCGGCGGCTGGAACCAGGGTGGCGGCGGCCAGTCGAGCGGCGGCAACGGCAATGGCGGCGGCCAGGGTGGCGGCTCGAACTACGACGATCTCGACGACGACATTCCGTTCTGATCGTTTCAGACGACCGGACATGATAAAAGGGCTCGCCGATTTCCTTTGGCGGGCCCTTTTCAGTTTCTCTTCAATGCAGACAAAGCCTCCGCCAGCGGTCCGCTGGGCTTGCGGTACTCGTCGCTTTCGATACCCGCCTCTTCGCGCCGTTCGTCGGCATCTGGCCCTTCGCGATAGGGATCGATGGCGAGGCCCAGTTCCTGTGCGATCGCCTCGCCGAGGTCGAAGGTCTCGCCTTCGTATTCGATTTCGTCGAGATCTTCCTCGGTCAGTTCGAACTCCTCGTCTTCCTCGTAGTCGCCCATGCCTCCGGCTGGCACGAAGCGGAGCGAGAAAGCCTCCGAAACGTCGTATGTGAAGTCTTCCCGGGTCACGGCACAAGGCTGTTCGAGCGTGGCGGCCAGCTTGCCGTTTGCGAGCACGGCCCCGTCCTTTTCGCCGAATTCGACCTCTGCAGCGAGAGCGTGGATCGCCGTTATGCCGAAGCGCTGGGCGAGCGCTGCGCGCTCTGCCTCGTTCGCCTCGACGCTCATTGTGCCGGTGGGCAGGGCGCGGGGCTTGATCAGGCGGACAAGTTCATTGGCCTCGCCGCTCATGCCGCCAGTTCCCCTGCGCGCAGCTGATCTGCCGATGTGCGATCGAAACGTTTGTGCAGGCGGATCATGCGCTCGGCCAGCGCCTCGGCCTCGTCTTCCTGCGACATGGTGACATTACGGCGCAGGGCGTCTGCAAGTTCTGCCCGGTCCTCCTTGGCCAGCGCTTGGCGGTAGCTGCCGAGCCTTCCTCCCATGCTGCTCATAAGGTTGCCGATCTTCTTGCCGACCGTGGGATCGCCGATGCCCGCTTCGCGCAGCTGGCCTTCCATATCCTCGACGAACAGCTCGGTCACGAGCGCGGCATGGGGCGCCAGTTCTTCTTCCCTCTCCATCCGCAGCATCGTCAGGCTGAGCACGAGGGTGATCATGTCGAAGCGACCCTCGACCGTGTCGGCTACGCCGCACATCCGGTACCAGTCGGGCTCGCGTGCCTGTTCGACGATCGTGTGCCACAGTGGGCGCCACTGTTCGCGCGGGTCGGGCTGGGTGCCGAAGAGGCGGGTGAAAAAGGACATGTCGGTTGGTCTTCCTGTCTGCTCGTTCAGCGGCAATTCAAGCCGCCATCCCCACCGCTCACGCATTGCCAAGTTGCATGCACGCGCGAGGCCGTTTAGGGCGTCGGTCGCGCATATAGGGTGCAAGGCCGCACAGGCCAAGCATGCCGGAGATACGGAGTTGAAGCAGTTCCCATGAGGGTCACCAAAATCCTTGCCATTTCGGTACTGGCTACGGCCGCTTTCGGCACTGCCGCATGCTCCTCCATTCGCGAACCGCGCGGCTATGTCGTCGACAACACGCTGGTGAACACTGTCCAGCCGGGCATCGACAACCAGCGCAGTGTCGAAATGACGCTGGGCCGTCCGACCTTCACCAGCCAGTTCGGCGAACCGACCTGGTATTACGTGTCCTCGACCACGGGCCGTAAGCCTTTCGTGCGCCCGCGCGTGGAACAGCACCAGGTCCTTGCCGTGAAGTTCGACGGGGCCGGAAATGTCATTGCGGCCGACCGCAGCGGTATCGAGCAGGTCGTCTATCTCTCGCCCGATGGCGACGAGACGCCGACACTGGGCCGCGAGCGTACTTTCCTGCAGGACCTGTTCGGCAATATCGGCACGGTCAGCCAGGGCCTGCCGGGCGGCGGCGGACCGCAGTAGGTCATTTGACCGCTTCGGCTTGACCCCCCTGCTGCGCACCCCATATCGCGCAGCATGAATGATCAGGATAATCGCCACGGGCTGACCCAGTGGCACGGAACCACCATCATCGGAGTGCGCAAGGGCGATCGCATCGTCATTGCCGGAGACGGACAGGTCTCCATGGGCAATACGGTGATGAAGCCCAATGCCCGCAAGGTTCGCCGGATCGGCGAAGGCGAGAAGGTTGTGGCAGGGTTTGCCGGCGCGACCGCCGATGCCTTTACCCTGTTCGAGCGGCTGGAAAAGAAGCTGGAACAGTACAACGGCCAGCTGCTGCGCGCCGCGGTCGAACTGACCAAGGACTGGCGCACCGACAAGTACCTGCGCAATCTCGAAGCGCTGATGATCGTGGCGGACAAGGACAACCTCCTCGTCCTCACCGGCAATGGCGACGTGCTGGAACCTGAAGGCGGCATCACCGCGATCGGTTCGGGCGGCAATTACGCGCTCGCCGCGGCCAAGGCTATCGCCGAATATGAAGACGACCCCGAAGTGATCGCGCGCAAGGCGATGCAGGTCGCCGCCGAAATCTGCGTCTTCACCAATGGCAATGTGACCCTCGAAGAGGTCTGAGAATTTACATGGACAATCTGACTCCCAAGGCGATCGTCGCCGCTCTGGACGAACACATCATCGGCCAGAAGGACGCCAAGCGCGCTGTCGCCGTGGCGCTTCGCAACCGCTGGCGCCGCCAGCGCCTGAACCGCGACCTGCGCGACGAAGTGACGCCCAAGAACATCCTCATGATCGGCCCCACCGGCTGTGGCAAGACCGAGATCAGCCGTCGCTTGGCCAAGCTGGCCGAGGCCCCCTTCGTGAAGGTGGAGGCGACCAAGTTCACCGAAGTTGGCTATGTCGGCCGCGATGTGGAGCAGATTGCCCGCGACCTTGCCGAAGAAGCGATTCGGCTGGAGAAGGACCGCCGCCGCGAAGCTGTGCGCGAAGCAGCCAGCGAAGCGGCGATGGACCGGTTGCTGAAAGCGCTCGTCGGCGAGAATGCCAGCGAAGCCACCCGTGAGGCTTTCCGCGAGCGCATCGTCCAGAACGCGATGAACGACACCGAGGTCGAGATCGAGGTTCAGGATCAGCCGCAGGGCAATATGGAAATCCCCGGCATGCCCGGCAATGTCGGCATGATCGACCTGTCCGACATGCTCGGCAAGGCGATGGGCAAATCCAATCTAAAGCGCCGCAAATTGAAGGTCCCGGATGCGTGGGACCGGCTGGTGGAGGAAGAGGCCGAAAAGCGCATGGACCAGGACGATGTCAATCGCGTCGCGCTGGAGAATGCAGAGAGCAACGGCATCGTCTTCCTCGACGAGATCGACAAGATTTCGGTGAGCGATGTGCGCGGTGGCTCGGTCAGCCGCGAAGGCGTGCAGCGCGACCTTTTGCCGCTGATCGAAGGCACGACGGTTGCAACCAAATATGGTCCGATGAAGACCGACCACGTCCTCTTCATTGCCTCGGGCGCATTCCACGTTGCCAAGCCTTCGGACATGCTGCCCGAACTGCAGGGCCGCCTGCCGATCCGCGTCGAATTGCGTGCGCTGACCGAGGAAGATTTCGTCCGCATCCTCACCGAAACGCGCGCAAACCTAGTTGAACAGTACCAGGCGCTGATCGGGACCGAGGAGGTCACGCTCGACATCACCGACGATGCCATTGCCGAAGTGGCCAAGATCGCCGCGCGGGTGAACGAGAGCGTCGAGAACATCGGTGCCCGTCGCCTGCAAACGGTGATGGAGCGTCTGCTCGAAGACATCAGCTTCGAGGCCGAGGAGCACAAGGGCGAGACGATCACCGTCGACGCCGCCTATGTACGCGAGCGGCTCGACGATTTGTCGGGCGACACCGACCTGAGCAAATATATCCTGTGATGGCTGGGCCGGTGCGCGACCGTGAGGCGATGATCGCCGCCATGGAGCCCCGGCTCGATACGCGTCACTGGCGGTTTGTACTTGTCAGTCCCGACAATGCGCCGCAGCTATTGGGTGCGGCCATCGCGACCTTCCGCGAGGATGAGGGTGTGACGGCGATTGTGCCCTCAAACCTTGCCGATGAACTCGGCATCAACTCACCTGATTTCGCGCGCATCACGCTGATGGTGCATTCGGACCTCGAAGGCGTGGGGCTGACCGCAGCCGTGGCAAGCGCGCTCGCCGATGCGGATATTGCCTGCAACATGGTTGCAGCATTTCATCACGATCATGCCTTCGTTCCGGCCGAAAAAGGTGAAACTGCGCTTGGTATGCTGAAAAAATTGCAGATGGGATATCAATCTCTTGGGTTTGGCGGCGACGATTTGTGAGGCGCGTATTTGTTGCGACTCGCAGCGACTGATACCCAGATAGCCCTCTAACAGGGGGGATTCACATGAAAGCATATCTGGCACTAAGCGCTGCGTTCGCATTTGCGGCGTGTTCACCTTCGGCCGATTCGGAGACCGAAGCTCCCGCAGAAGCTGCGGTAGAAGAAACCGCAACTGTCGCAGATGCTGGCGTTGCTGCTGGCGACTACACGGTCGACTACGGCGATCGGACCGGTCCGTTCTCCATCGATGCAGACGGCAATTGGACGAGCACCGATGAGGACGGCAATGAGGTGACCGGCACTTCCGCGGTTGTCGATGGCAAGATCTGCTTCACCAATGACGGCGAAGAAGAATCTGAATGCTGGACCAACGACCCGGCCGCTGAAGACGGTAGCTTCTCATCCACCAGCGACACTGGTGAAACCGTTACGGTGACGCCTTCTGGTGGAGCCTAGGACGCTCGGCACGCAATCCTGAAATCTTGCAAGAAAAAGGGCGGCTCGCGGGCCGCCCTTTGTCA
>JABDNC010000035.1 GCA_013001165.1 Erythrobacter sp. | reverse complement strand
TGCTCGGCTACCTCGCTGCGCGGACCGGTGAGATCGTCGCCAAAGAGGAACTCGTCTCGGCGATCTGGAGAGAGGTCGCTGTGACAGACGACAGTCTTGTCCAGTGCATCGGCGACATCAGGCGCGCGCTCGGACCCAGAGGCAAGGCCTGCCTACAGACGATCCGGCGGCGCGGATACCGATTGGTGCCTTCCGACTTTGCACCGACGGTCGAACGAGCGTCCACGTGGCCGTCGAAACGGAGCCGGTTCACCCGGACGAGCGCCGCCTGGCTGGCCGTGCCGGCGCTTGCGGCGATAGCTTGGTCAATATTGCCAATCGATTGGATACACAGAGGTGCCGGAACCGAGCCCGAACGACCCGTGGTCGCCGTCCTGCCATTTTCCAACCTGAACGACGATCTCGAGCAGCAGTATTTTGTGGATGGCCTGACCGAAGACATAACGACCGATCTGTCACGGGTGTCGGGTCTCAGCATGGTTTCCAGCGCGTCGACCTTCGCGCTTCGAGACGTCGAGGGGACGCCCGCCGAACGCGCGCGCGACCTAGGCGCGGATTTCGTGCTGACCGGCAGCACGCGTCGCGACAATCGCCGTGTCCGGGTCACGGCGACCCTGATCGACGTCTCGACCGGCCAGAACATCTGGGCAGAACGATATGACCGCGACATCGAAGGTGTCCTCGACCTGCAAGACGACGTCAGCAAAGCCGTGACGTCATCGCTAGCGATCCGCCTTACGAACGACGAGCAGGCCCATCTCGAGCGGCGCGAACTCGTCGATTCCGACGCTTACGATCTCTTGCTTCGTGGCCTGAGGCCGCTTCGGACGTTCACAGAAGGCGGTGTCCTGGAGGCGCGCGATTACTTCCGTCGCGCCATCGAAGCCGATCCGGACTACGCGAGGGCACACGCCAATCTTGCACTGACCTACGGGACGTCGGTCATGTTTCGCCTGGGTGAAAATCCAGCAAACCAGGAGATTGCCTTGCGGGAGGCGGAACTTGCGGTCGCTCTCGACCCGCAGCTTCCCCAGGCGCAGTTCGCGATGGCTGTCGTCTTGTTGTCGATCGAAAGGCACGCCGAAGCGATCCAGGCATCTCGCGAAGCGATCAGGTTGGAACCGAGTTACGCCGATGGATATGCAGTCCTTGCGCAGACCTTGGCATTTGGCGGCGACAAGCAGGAGGCGCTGGCTTCGATCCAATCCGCGATGGAGCTGAGCCCGAGGTACACCTTCGCCTATTTGTGGGTGGAGGGGCATATCCTGTTTCAATTGCGTCGGTACGACGAAGCACGAACGGTGTTGGAGGAAGTAGTTGCCAGGAACCCCGCAATGCTCCTCGGTCGACTTACACTCGCCGCGACATACGGCCATCTTGGTTTAGAGGATGAGGCGGACTGGCTTGCAATGGAATTGCTGACGCTTTCGCCCGACCTTTCTGCTTTCGAGGAAGGAGCCGCGCTCCCCTATCGAACAGAGCGGGATCGCGCGCACTATGTGGAGGGATTGCTTCTCGCAGGAATTGGCGAATGACAGAGACGAAAGACTGAGTCTTGCAGCGCGAGAGGGGGAAAAACGGCCCATTGCGGCCGTTCGCCCTGCCTTCAATATGCTGCGATCGCAGCTCACATTGCCGACATTCGCCGCAGCCGCACAATTCTGGAGGTGTCGAATTCACAGAGTGCGGGGCTTTGCTGCCGTTCAGCAGCCGGACTAAGTCGGCCAATTACGATGCAGCGAAGATGTGCCCCTGTATCTTGCCGGAAATCGGCCCTGCCCCGAAGGCCCGTTCGATATCTGCCGCAGCGGCGGTTGTTACTTCTTCCAGTAGACCAGCGTTCCTTTCCTCTAGCTCATTTCTCAAAGGGGTGCCTTGGCAGTAGGCAACTGCGGGAATGCGTGCGCTGCTGGCGAGGCTTTGCCCGGTGATCGTGCGCACATCGACGTTTCGGAACCCAGCATTTCGCAGTTCAAGCTTAATGCCCTCGGCATCATGGTATCCATGCGGGGTTCGCTGCAAGAAAGCAGGTGGGTCATCTGGGAAAAACCGCGTCGCGGTCGCCGTGACGCTTTGCGCGAACTCATTGTGTTCGATCCTGTCCCAAACGTTGAAAATGAAGTGGCCTCCCTCTTGAAGCACCCGCAAAGCCTCTCGATAACCCATGGCCTTGTCCGGCAAGAACATCATTCCAAACTGGCAGCACACGACGTCGAAAGTTTCGTCCTCAAACGGCAATGCCATCGCATCTGCTTGCTGCCATTCAATCCGCTCATCAGGAGCTTGGTGTTTCGCGGCACGATCCAACATTGGAGGGTTCAAGTCGGTGACGACATAGCGGACACCGTCCGCCAGCAAGGGTGCCAGTGCCCGCGTGACGACGCCGCTACCGGCGGCAGTTTCCAGCACTACAGCGGGGGCGGTGCCTGCAACTCTTTGCGCCATATCCTGCGCATAGGATTCAAAGATTAGAGGCACAAGGAATTCATCGTAGATATCAGGGATTGAGCCCGTAAAGTTCTTGTCTTTGTCAGACATTTTCAGGCCTTCCGGATAGTTTTATGGCGAAGATCACCGGAGTTTAGCACATCTTGCGCGCTCATTGGCACGGGAAGTTTGGGCTCGGAGCCGGCATTCGCCGCGCGTGGTCTCATTGACCTCTTAGCGGGAGAAAGGGAATTGCACCGATGATGCGCCCGGTGCGTGCGGTGTGGGTCAAGGAGCGAACGGCTGTAGAAGCGGCAATCGGTGCCCTAGGTTCCACAAATGTTCTGGCTTGGTAGAATCTGACGCTTGGAACAGTATTGCTGTCATCACTTCGGGGGGACATAGGATG
>JABDNC010000001.1 GCA_013001165.1 Erythrobacter sp. | reverse complement strand
GAGGAACACCGGGTCGGCGGCACCTGCGTGATCCGCGGATGCGTACCCAAGAAGATGCTCGTCTACGGCGCGCATTTTGCGGAGGATCTCGAGGATTGCCGGCGCTTCGGCTGGGAAATCGGTGAGAAGAAGTTTGATTGGAAAGTCCTGCGCGACAATGTGCTGGACGATGTCGAACGGATTGAGGGCGCCTATACCGACACTCTGGAAAATCACGATGTCGAGATTTTCAAGGAACGCGCCGAAATTACCGGCCCGCATGAAATCACACTCGCCAGCGGCCGCAAGGTTACCGCCAAATACATCCTGATCGCTACCGGTGCGCGGCCGCGCATGCCAGAATGCCAGGGCGCCGAGCATGCGATAAGTTCGAACGAGGCATTCCACCTCGACGAGTTGCCTAAGAAGATCATCATTGCCGGTGGCGGCTATATCGCCAACGAATTCGCAGGCGTATTCAACGAGTTCGGCTGCGATGTTCATGTCGTCAACCGGGGCGATCGCCTGCTTCGCAGCTATGACGAGGCGGTGCGCGACCGCCTGCTTCAGATCAGCACGATGAAGGGCATCAAGTTCCGCTTCAACACGACCTTCGATTACATCAAGCCGTGTGACGAAGGCGGTTATTTCGTGAAGCTGAGCGACCAGGACGAGGAAAAGGCAGACCTCGTGATGTTCGCCGTCGGCCGCGTTCCCAACACCGAAGGGCTAGGCCTGGACAAGGCGGGCGTCGAGATCGGCGATGGCGGCGAGATCAAGGTCGACCGGTTCAGCAAGACAAATGTCGACCACATCTATGCCGTTGGCGATGTGACCGACCGGGTGCAATTGACCCCCGTTGCAATCCGCGAAGGCCAGGCTTTTGCCGACATGGTCTTTGGCGGCTGCGATCCGGTGGCGGTGGATCACTCCTGCATCCCGAGCGCCGTTTTCAGCCATCCGCCCATTGCCGCTGTCGGCATGACCGAGGGCGAGGCCAAGAACAAGCTCGGCAGCGTGAAGGTCTATCTGTCCGACTTCCGCCCGATGAAGAACGTCCTTGCCGGGCGCAACGAGCGCAGCCTCATCAAGATGGTCTGCGATGGCGACAGCGGAAGGATCGTCGGTATCCACATGATCGCTCCCGAGGCGCCGGAAATGATGCAGGCAGCCGCCATCGCCGTAAAGGCAGGCCTCACCAAGGCCGACTTCGATGCGACGACCGCGATTCATCCCACCATGGCCGAAGAACTCGTCCTGATGCGCTGATAAGCGCGACCGGTTGCAGCGAGCAACCTTTCGTCATAGCATCGCCCGAAAGGGAGAAATGCCATGACTGGAACCGTGCTCGTTACCGGTGGCACCGGCTATATCGCCGGTGAGCTGATCCGGCAGCTATTGGCAAAGGGCTGGACGGTCCACACGACCGTGCGCAACAAGGCGAAGAGCGCGGGACTGCTCAAGCGCCGCTTCGGCAATCCGGACGAGGCACAGTTCAAGGTCTTCGAAGCCGAACTGATGGATGATGCCGGCTGGGCGGAAGCTGCCGCTGGTTGCACACATATGGCGCATGTCGCCTCGCCCATCGCGGCTTCCACGCCCAAGGACGAAAACGAGATGATCGTCCCGGCCCGCGAAGGCACACTGCGCGCCCTGCGCTTTGCCAAGGATGCCGGCGTAAAGCGTTTCGTGCAGACCAGTTCGATGGCGGCCGTGGCCTATGGCCGCAGCGAGAAGGACTACACCGTCGATGAAAGCGACTGGACCGACATCTCGCACCCCGATCTCTACCCCTACGTCAAATCGAAAACCATCGCCGAACGTGCCGCACGCGACTGGATCGAGGAGAACGGCGCGGGAATGGAGTTCGTTTCGGTCAATCCTTCGATGGTCCTCGGACCGGTGGATGATCCCGATTTCTCTCCCTCGGTCGAGGCGGTGAAGCAGGTCCTCGACGGCTCGATGCCGATGGCCCCCGACCTTGGCTTTGCCATCGTCGACACGCGCGATGTCGCCGATCTGCACGTCCGCTGCCTTGAAGAGCCGGACCTTGCGAACGAGCGCTTCCTTGCCGCCGGCAAATTCATGAAGATCATCGAGATCGCTGATGTCCTGCGCGATCGCCTGCCGCCGGAGCACACCCGAAAGGTGCCCAAGAAGATCATGCCCAACTGGATGGTCTCGATCCTTTCGCTGTTCAATCCGGGAGTGCGCTCGATCAAGAGCGAGATCGGCAAGACGCGGAATGTAAATCCGGGCCATGCGCTGGAACGGCTCGGCTGGAAGACCCGGCCGGAGGAGGAGAGCATCGTCGATTGCGCGAAGTCTCTTATCGAACACGGCGTGGTCAAGGTCTGACCGGTCCCGAAAGTGGACGGGTGGCTATCGTGCATTGCCAGCCCGTCCGCACCTCGCCAGAACGATCCTGAAATGACGAGTCGCCGACGGGAATTGCAGTCATGAATATGCTGGCATCGCGCGGACAGCTGCGCGCGAGTTTCATCCGCTGGGCCCTTTTCCTGGTGCCTCTTATCGTCCTGCTTGGCTTTGTCGCCGGGCAATTGGGGCCGGGACCGGAAAGTGCCTGGTTCCAGTCGCTCGAAAAGCCCTCCATCTTTCCTGAACCCAAGTGGTTCGGGATCGTCTGGTCGATCCTTTATGTGATGATTGGGCTTTCGGTAGCATTTGTGGCTTCGGCATGGGGCGCGCGTGGCCGGACCGCGGCGCTGATCGCATTCGCGCTGCATTTCCTGCTCAATCTCGCATGGTCGCCGACATTCTTCGGTATGCAGCAGATGAGTGCTGCGCTCGTCGTGATCGTGCTCATCGTCCTCAGCCTGCTGGTCGTGATTGCCTTGTTCTGGAAGGTACGCCGCCTCGCTGCACTGTTGCTGGTGCCCTATCTCGCATGGGTCTGCTTTGCGACGCTGCTGAATTACGAATTTCTGCAGCTCAATCCCGATGCCGACGGCGGTTCGTCGGGCGAAGCGGTAGAGCGTGTGCGCATCGGCAATTGAACTGGCGACGCGGCGCGACTAGATAGCGCTCATGCAGAGCCAGAACCCGATGATCGCCGACTTCGTCAAACTCGCCAATTCGGCGGCCGGTACGCTTGCGGGGATGACCCGCGAAGCGCGCGAGACTGCTCGTGAACGGGCCAAGGAAGCATTCGGCGGCATGGACTTCGTCACCCGTGAAGAATTCGATGCGGTCAAGGCGATGGCTGCCAAGGCGCGCGAGCAGGCCGAAGACCTCGCCACCCGCGTTGCGGCGCTGGAAGCCAAGCACAAGTGACTTTTGCCCCTGCCGCGCGGTAGGGGTCTTCCATGCATCTACGCGCTCCAGCAATCCTGATCGCTGCCCGCCCGCATGGCGAGACAGCAGTGATTGCACGCCTGCTGACCGAGGAAAGCGGTGTCGTCGCAGCATACGTTGCGGGCGGACGGGGGCGGCAACTGCGTCCCGTCGTTATTCCCGGCAACCTCGTCGAAGCGGAGATCCGTGCAAAGTCGGACAGCCAGTTGCCGTTTGCGCGATTGGAGCTCGCACAGAGCCGCGGGCCTTGGCTGACCGAGCCGCTTCCCGCAGCTGCGATCGCCTGGACCTGTGCGTTGACCGCCAGCGCCTTGGCCGAACGCAATCCCTATCCCAGCCTCTATTCCGCGCTATCCGGCCTGCTTCATGCGGTCTGCAATGCGCCCTCGGCGCGCGGCTGGGCCGGCGCGCTTGCGTCCTATGAGGTGCTGCTGCTGCGCGAGCTCGGATATGGCGGCGCAAGACCCGAGATAGAGGGGCTTGAGCAGGCTCTGGAAATTCTGCGCGGCAACGAGCCTCTCATCGCCAGATACCTCCTTGCCGACACCCGCAATGACGTTCTAGCCGCTAGGGCTCTCCTGATGCAGCGGCTCGAACGGATGGCCTGACATGAAAATCGCAATCTTGCCCGGCGACGGGATCGGGCCTGAGGTTACCCAGCAGGCAAGGCGCGTGCTCGATGCGCTTTCGCTGCCCGGGCTGACCCTGTTCGAAGGCGATGTCGGTGGGATCGCGTACAAGCGCCACGGCCATCCCATGCCGCAAGAAACGCTCGATATGACGCGGACAGCCGATGCCGTCCTGTTCGGCGCGGTGGGCGACCCCGAATGCGACGATTTGCCGCGCGAGCATCGCCCCGAGCAGGCGATCCTCGGCCTGCGGAGCGAACTCGGGCTGTTCGCCAACCTGCGTCCCGCAGCAGGCTATCCGGGGCTGGAGGACATGTCCTCGCTGAAACCCGAGGTGGCGCGCGGCATCGACCTGCTTGTTGTGCGCGAACTCAACGGCGACGTCTATTTCGGCGACAAGGGCGA
>JABDNC010000289.1 GCA_013001165.1 Erythrobacter sp. | reverse complement strand
GCGCAGCGCGCGGCAAGCAGGTCACCCTTCGAAGGCGACAAGCGCAGCTTCGGCAATATCGGCGCGCCCGACCGCATCGAGCATTTGCGAACCCTCGATAAGCGTCAGCAGCAGTCGCGCCCCGCCCGCGGGATCGGGGTCTCCCTGCGGCATGTGCGCCTCGAGCCAGCCGAGCAGCAGCCCCATGGTGGAGTACGCGCTCTTGCGGAAAGTGACGTCACCTGCAGCCGAGGCGGCGACCACTTCCCACCACAGCCGCATGAAGGGCGCGAGCTGCGGGGTTGCCGTGATCTCGAGGATGCGGCGGAGCGTTTCCTTGCGGTCCGGCGCCGGTTCCGATGGAAGAGCCGCCTCGAGACCCGCTTCGTAAAGGCCTGCAAGATAATCGAGCAGTGCATCGATCACTCCCTGCCGGTTGCCGAAATGATAGATCAGCATCCGGTCACTGGTCCCCGCAGCCTTGGCGAGCGGACGCAGGCTAACCCCTGCTATTCCGTGCTCGAGCACATGCGCCGCCATCGGTGGCAGCAGCGTTTCTGGAGTCATACGGGTCTTCGCCATGCCGCACTTGTAGCGAGTGCTACATGACGCTACAAGTGTAGCAATTGCTACAATCGACTCGGGAGCCTCCAATGTCGCCTTTTGAAATCCTTGCCGCTGCTGGCGCCGTCGCTGCACTGGTCGTTATCGTGTACATCGCCGCCAGCCGCTCGGAGATCGGCAGCTCTGCCTTTGCCGCAGCCCTGTCGGGTGCATTCGGAGCCTTCACCGCCGTGACGATCCTGACCGAAGGCGTGATGCCGGTGTGGACCAATCACACGCAGAACCTCTGGGGCGTGCAGGTCTGGTGGGATCTGCTCATCTCGGTCGCTATCGCGCTTTTCTTCGTCGTACCGCGCGCACGAGCGCAGGGCATGAATGTCCTTCCGTGGATCCTGTTCGTCGGTACGACCGCCAGCATCGGCCTCCTCGCCATGGTCGCGCGGCTGTTCTGGTTGGAGAAGGCACACAAAGCCGCCTGAACGCGCTTGCCGGGCGGCGCAGGCTTTCCTAAGCATCCGCGCGATGAGCCGCGCGCCCGAGCAACCGCAAGACCCGATACTCTGGTGCGCCGCGCTGGCGCTCGCCTTCTGGCTGCTCGTGGCATGGAACCTTGGCATCCCGACGGCTCCCTATTTCGATGAGGTACATTACCTTCCCGCAGCGCGCGACCTGATCGCGCTGGACACCTTCTCCAATCGCGAACACCCGCTGTTCGGCAAGGAGATGATCGCGCTCGGCATCATGCTGCTCGGCGACAATGCGTGGGGCTGGCGTATCCTGCCCTCGCTCGCGGGCGCGCTCGCGCTGTTCGCTGTCATGCGCGCCGTCTGGTTCGGAACGCTCAGCCGCTATGCGACGCTTGTTGCCGGGCTGCTGGTGGCGACCGGATTCCATCTCTTCATCCATTCGCGTATCGCGATGCTCGACGTCTTCGCGATCGCGGCGCTGGCGGTGGCGTTCTGGCAATGCGCAGCGGCCATCCGCGAGCCGGAAAAGGGCCGCTGGCGCCTCGCGCTTGCTGGTGTTGCTCTTGGCCTTGCCATGGCAAGCAAATGGAACACGCTGATCATCGCGATGGTGCCAGGCCTCGCCTTCCTCGTGCTGCGCTGGTTTGCGGGTCGCCGTCGATTGCTTCTGAGCCGGCGCGGAATGCCGGTTCCGGGCATGACGCTGGTGGAGGCATTTATCTGGCTCGGCGTGTTGCCGCTTCTCGTTTACGCCGCGACCTTCTGGCCTGCCTATTACTTCGCGAACCAACCGATCACCGAGGGGCTGATCGCGCATCACCGCTTCATGCTCGATCTTCAGACGCAGGTGCTCAGGCCCCATCCATACCAGTCGAACTGGCCCGAATGGGTGATCAACTGGCGCGCGATCTGGTATCTCTACGAGCCCGTGGACGGCGCGCAGCGCGGAGTCATGCTGATCGGAAACCCGCTCACGATGCTCTTGGGCCTTCCGGCCCTGCTGTGGTGCGCATGGCAGGGCGCGAAGGCCCGCGCGCCGATGCATGGCGCTGTCGCGGTGCTCTATGCCGTCAGCCTCGGCTTCTGGATTTTCGCGGCCAAGCCGGTGCAGTTCTACTACCACTACTTCCTGCCGAGCACATTCCTGCTGGTCGCGCTGGCACTGGCGCTCGACGATTTGCGCCGGAGCGGTAGGCGCAAGCTGGCAGCAGCCGTCATCGTCCTTAACCTGCTGGTCTTTGCGTTCTTCTACGAAATAATCGCCGCAGAACCGCTTGCGCGGCCCGACAGTTTCCAGGTCTGGACCTGGCTCGAAAGCTGGAAATAGGCCCTAGTAGCGGCCCCAGACGAAGCGGCTCGACAGCGCGTAGTTCCAGACCGAACCGATACCGATCCCCACCATCGCTGCGAGCACCTCGTGCAAGCCGCGTGCGTAAAGTGCGCTGGCGACCGCGACATTGGCGAAGGCCCCGACCGAACAGGCGGCAACGAAGCTCG
>JABDNC010000255.1 GCA_013001165.1 Erythrobacter sp. | reverse complement strand
CGCCCCTGCGGATCGTCCTCAGCTTCTTCCTCGAGGTGCACATTGTTCGGTCGCAGATAGCGATGCGTGCCCGTCAGCCCGCCATAATCGGCCACCCACAGGAAGGCGAAGGTGAAGTTGAACAGCACCGTCATTACCAGCGCGATCTCCAGCGCGCCGATCCCGGCGGCAAGGCCGATGCCTGTGGCGAGAAGGATGTAGATCGCATCGCCCGAACTCTTGAGCGTGTTGCGGAAGCGCACCCCGCCCACGATCCCCGCAAGCGAGAAGGCCAGCGCCAGCGAATTGTGCACCATCACCACGATGGCGGTCACAGCAATGGGCAGGACGATCATGGTTTCAACCAGCGCCTGGTCGTATTCGGTCCGGCTGCGCGATGACATGTAAACCCATGTGACCGGAAGCGTAGTCAACACGGCGCCGCAGACCGCAACGAAAAGCCACACGATCGACTGGGCAAGGTTGCCGACCTGGGTCGCGCCGATGCCGATACCCTGGAAGGGATCGCCCGATTGTGCGCTGAGAAGCGTCTGCGCCCCGCCGATCGGCATGTAGTCGACCATAGAGGGGAACAGGGAAACGAACCCCACGACCGCACCCGTCACCACGAGATAAAAGAGCGTGAGGCGTAGGAACAGGCTGCGGACTCGCGTCATGCTTTCCCCTTCACAAGCAGGCCGGAATTCAACCCATAGACGCATTTGCGCCACGGCCAAAACCCTCATCCGCAAACCCATTATCGTTTTTCGATATTATCGATTGACAATAAATACGACTCCGCTTATTGATTATCGATATTGAAGATCAAGGAGTTCGATAAATGCCCCGCGTTTCCAACCAATTCGCCGCCGCTTTCGCGGCACTCGCGATCACCATCGTGTCGATGCAGATGATCGTTACCGTCCCGCCTGCACAGGCCAGCCCGATCCTTCCTGTATCGATCGCATAAGCCCAGCCGGAGAACACCCATGAAGAAACTTTCAAGAGATCCGCTGCTTTCCGCCGGAAAGGTGATGACCCTCCTGTTGATGGGGATCACCGGCCTCGTTGCCGTGCTGCTGGTGCTCCTGGTGCCGTTCCTGATTTACAACCAAGCCGACTTCGCCAAAGCAGTCGTCGAAGCTGGCGGAGTGTTCCTCCCCGCGTTCGTCACCAGCCTGGTCCTGATCGCGACTGCTGCAGTGATCGTGGCAATGGCATTTCATTTCTTTCAGTTGCTCGGCCGCATCATCGATACGGTCGGCGATGGTGACCCCTTCACCGCCGAAAATGCGCAGCGGCTCACGCGGATGGGCTGGATCGCTCTCATCTTCCAGCTGGCATCTTTTCCCATTGCGGCGATGGCGGTCTATCTCATGAAATACTTCCCGGAAGAGAACCTGACGGTAGACATCGAATTCTCGCTGACCGGCGTTCTGCTTGCGATCCTTCTCTTCATCCTCGCCCGCGTGTTCCGCCACGGTGCCACCATGCGCGCCGATCTCGAAGGAACCGTGTGATGCCAGCAGAAGAAGGAACCCAGATCATGGTAAAACTCGATGACCTGTTGCACGAGCGGCGCATGACGCTCACCGAGCTGGCAGAACGTGTCGGCCTCACGCTCGCCAATCTCTCGATCCTCAAGACGGGCAAGGCAAAGGCGATCCGCTTCTCCACCCTCGAGGCGATCTGCCGCGAACTGGACTGCCAGCCGGGCGACTTGCTCGCCTACCAGGGCCAGCGCGATTGAAGGAAAGCGGAACAGGCGCAGCCCGGCGGCGTTACAACGTCGATCCGGGCGCGCCCTGCCCCGGCTGATATTGGGGAAGTATCCATGAAGAAGATCATGCTTGTCGCCGCACCTGCGCTCTTTACCCTCGCGGCCTGTGATGGCCCGGCAGAAGAAGCTGGCGAGGAAATCGACGACATCGCCGAAGCCGAAGCCGAGGTGATGGACGAGAAGGCAGAAGCGCTCGACGCCATGGCCGACGCGACCGATGATGTCGGCGAAGCTGCGGAACTCGAAGCCCAAGCCGAAGCACTCGAAGAAACCGCAGACGGCATCTGACGCGTAAGGAGACTTTTCCATGAAGAAGACTATCCTCATCGCCACCCTGCCCGTAGCCCTCGCGCTTTCGGCCTGCGGTGACCCCATCGACGGCAGCGATACCGCGGACCTGTCGAGCGACGCGACCACGGTTGAGACCGGCGATGAAGACGCCGGGGCCTACAACCCGAGCGAAGACGGCATGCTGCAGTCCGACGGTTTGGTCGACGACACGCCGGTCACCACCGAGGAATCGCTCGAAGAATATCAAGAGAATACCGAAGAAGCGGAAATGTGATTGTCGCGTCCGCACCGTGTGCGGGCTTGACAGAATCGCTCGAATCTTTAGAGGCCCGCCACCGAAGGCGGGTCTCTTTGTATTCGCCCTCATCCGTCCGAGACAGTTGGTGACCGGGATTTGCCGGTCTTAATTTCCAGCCTAGACGGGGAAAAGAGAATTACATGGTGGGCCAAGGCCCGCCGTTTCGCGCCAATCGGCGTACTCCTTCCCCATCAACGGACTCGCCCATGTCGCTCAGGTGGCATGGACAAACGTAGCCGATCCCGGCGGAGCCATCCGGCGGGATCATAGTGAAGGAGTATGGCATGGATCGTTCGCAGAAAGCCGATGCGGTCGCCCAGCTCAGCGAAGTCTTCAACCAGGCTGGCGTGGTCGTCGTGACCCGCAACCTGGGCCTTACGGTCGCCCAGTCGACCGAATTGCGTACGAAGATGCGTGAAGCCGGTGCGTCCTACCAGGTTGCGAAGAACCGTCTCGCCAAGCTCGCTCTCGACGGTACCGACTATACCGGTATCGCCGACCACCTGACCGGCCCGACCGCCCTCGCCTACAGCGAAGACCCGGTTGCAGCTGCCAAGGTGGCAGTGGAATTCGCCAAGACGAACGACAAGCTCGAAATCGTCGGTGGTTCCATGGGAGCGGTTGCGCTCGACGAAGCCGGGGTCAAGGCACTTGCCTCGATGCCGAGCCTCGACGAACTGCGTGGCACGATCGTGGGCCTCCTCAACGCGCCGGCAACCAAGGTTGTCCGCACGGTCAAGGAACCCGTTTCGATGCTCGCACGTGTCTTCGGTGCCTATGGCGCCAAGGAAGCGGCGTAAGAGACCTCTCGCAAACGCGACTTATTCATCGGGGCAAACCAATCATCCGCCCCGGCCTATTTATTGGAGTGAAACATCATGGCTGATATCGCCAAGCTTGTTGAAGAACTGTCGAAACTGACTGTCATGGAAGCCGCTGAGCTTGCCAAGGCACTGGAAGAAGAGTGGGGCGTGAGCGCCGCTGCTGCTGTTGCTGTTGCTGGCCCGGCTGGCGGTGGCGACGCAGGTGCCGCTGCTGAAGAAAAGGACGAATTCGACGTCGTCCTCACCGGCGACGGTGGCAAGAAGATCCAGGTCATCAAGGAAGTCCGTGCCATCACCGGTCTCGGCCTCACCGAAGCCAAGGCTCTTGTCGAAGGCGCTCCCAAGGCGCTCAAGGAAGGCGTCAACAAGGCTGAAGCCGAAGAAATCAAGGGCAAGATCGAAGCAGCCGGCGGTACCGTCGAGCTCAAGTAAGCTTTTCGCTTACGCTTCGATCTCTCACCCGAGAGATCACGCAGAGGGCGGTGCCACAAGGCGCCGCCCTTTTTGCATCCGGCATTGCACCGTCGGGACCGTCCGGCACCCTTGAATTGGCACGCAATCGCTTGTCCAGTTCCGGCCCGCGCTTCCATCACCGCGCAGCGTCGCCGCGGCTGATCGTCAAGCACGATCGACGGGATCGATTGGCGTGCTTGATCGCCGGGAATCCGCCGAAGCCGATTTCTTGGCGCGCAATTTCTTGAAGCCGCGTTAACCAGAACGCGAAACCGAACATTGAGGCAAGGCCATTAGCCATGCCCCATGGCCGGAAGCTCTCACACCGCCCGCATGGCACGAACCGCGCTGCGCTTTGCGCTCGCCGGTGCCGCCACCTTGGCACTCACGCCTGCCGCGCAGGCCGCCATACCCGGTGCCGCAATGGTACCAGCGGCGATCGCGATCGAAGCTGCCAATTGCTCCTCGCCATTTGCTCCGAGCGCGCCGGTCTCGATGTCCGATAGCGCGCCCAGCAAGGGGGCGCAGATCCTCGGCGGAACCAGCGCGCTCGATGCGATCCGCGCGCAGCAGGAAGCGCCCTCGTCGCATCCGCTGCTCTCCGGAGCACCTGCCAAGTTCGAGCCTGCAGCAGCGCCTGCACCGCGCGAGACGCGGACCTGCGCACTTGCTCCGCAGCCATTCAAGCTAAATCCGAAACTCGCCGCCAAGCCGGCGGGCTTCGTCGCTCAGCGCCCGGGTTTTTCCGTTTTTGCGCCGCGCGCGGAGCCGCGGGAAGGTATCGTCCTCGGCAGCCGCATGGTGCCGATCGGGCGCACCAGTTTCGATGCCCAGTGGAACCGCGTGAGCGGTGCTCGCACCGATCTTGCGCCCACACTCGCCGCGATTTCCGGCCCCAAGGCGGGCCGCGCCGATCTGATCGCGTCGGTCAATGCGTGGGTCAATCGCAGCATCGGCCATGCCGAGGACAGCGACCTGTTCGGTCGCAGCGACTATTGGGCCGATGCAGCCACGACGCTGCGCCTCGGACGCGGCGACTGCGAAGACTTCGCACTACTGAAAATGGAACTGCTCGCCGCAGCCGGTATCAAGCGCGAGGACATGATGCTCACGCTCGCACGCGACCTGATCCGCCGCCGCGACCACGCCGTGCTAGTAGTGAAGACCGAAGACGGTTTCGTCATGCTCGACAATGTCGGCAGCGCGCCGCTCGACGGATCGCAGAGCCACGGTTACCGCCCGGTCATGAGCCTGGGCACCAAGCAGAGCTTCCTGCACGGATATTGAGAGGCGCGGTGCTGCGGCACCACGCCCCTCTCCCCCCAACCTTATCGCTCGGTCATCGCCCTGTCGAAGGCTCGGTTCACCGGCTTGAAGAGGTAGGACAGCACGCTTCGGCGCGCGGTCAGGATTTCCACGTCGCAGACCATGCCCGGCACGATCGGCAGGCGAACCCCGCCCTTCTCGATGAAGGCGCGGTCGGTCTCGATCACGACGGCGTAATAGGCCTCGCGCTCGACCTCGTCGAAGATGCTGTCGGCGCTGACCTGCACCACGCTTCCGCGCATGCCGCCATAGATCGAGAAGTCGTACGCGGTGACCTTGACGTTGGCCTTGTCGCCGACCTTCACGAAGGCGCGGTCGCTGGGTGAAATACGTGCTTCGATCAGCAGCTTGTCGCCCACGGGCACGATTTGCATGATCTGCTCGCCCGCATTGACGAAGCCGCCCTGAGTGGTGACCTGCAAATCGTTGACGACACCGTCCGATGGCGCACGCAATTCGTTGCGGTCCCGCCTTGCAGAGGCACCGCGAATGCTTTCCTCGTTCACCGCGATACGGGTGTTGATCTCGCTACGTTCTGCGAGCGCCTGCTGGCGAAAATCGGCGCGTGCCTGGCTGAGATCTGCCTGTGCCTGACGGATCGCTGCCGAAGCGCGTCCTGCGGCCTGGCGGGCAGCCGAGAGGCGGCCCTGCAGGTCGACGACTTCACGCTGGGCCGACAGCAGGTCGGTCTGCGGGACGATGTTCTTTTCGGCGAGCGGGCGCAGCATATCGACTTGTTCGCGGGCAAGACGCAGGCTGCTTTCGAGGCTCGAGGTGGTGGCCTGCGCTTCGGACAGGTCGCGGCGGCGCTGTTCGACTGCGGACGCTAGCGAAGCCTCGCGGGCCCGGGCCGTATCGGCGCGAGCCTGTGCAAGGCGGCGCTCTTCGGCACAGGCCGTCCCTGCCTCGCAGCCTGCCGACGTGCCGCCAGCCTCTGCATCGAGCCGCTGGGCACGTGCTGTCAGGCGTTCGTTCTCTGTCTGGAGCTCGCCCAAGGCCGAGGCGCTCTGCGAATCGTCGAGGCGGACGAGCAGGTCGCCCTTCTTCACGCTCTGGCCGTTCCGCACGAGGATCTCGGACACCACCGAGGGTTCGGCGGGCTGGACCAGCTGCGCCTTGCTCGAGGGAATGACCTTGCCGGTGCCGCGCGTAATCTGGTCGACCTCCGCGACGGCAGCCCATGAGAACAGCAGCGCGATCCCCACCGCCGCGACGATGATGAGGCGGCGCGAGGCAGTCATCGCATTCCAGCGCTGGGTCACGCTCATTGCTCTTGCTCCGAAACTGTTGCGGGCGCGGTGATCGTTTCGCCCTGTCCGCCGACCGTCGAGCGATAGCTCGCACTCAGTTGCACGGGATCGGGAATGCTCAGGCGCCAGGTCTTCGTGGTGTCGATCCGCCCGCCGACATCGGCTGCGGCATGGCGGTCCTTCACGTCGGGAGCGACGGTGAGACCGGGTGTGTATTCGGGTACGTCGCTGGCAGCGATTTCGACCGCTTCATCGCCCTTGCGGAAGCGGGCGAAGTCGATAGCCGGTTTGTACTCGCGTCCGCCCCAGCTGCCATAAAAACTGGCCGACCGGCCGGGCGAACCTGGAAAGCGGTAGAAGATGTGACGGCCGACCTGCGCGATCTTGCCGAGGCGGAAGGCCCAGTAAGGAACGACATAATCGGCGTGATAATGCGTCGCGGTGCCCACTTCGGCGACTTCGTAACCTGACAGAGCATCGCGGGCGATGGCCTTGGCATTGCGCCACAGGTCCGCGCGCGGCTTACGCATCAGCGCGCCGTCGCATGTGAAGCTGAACTGGCAGACGGGCTGGTTCCAGCCCTGGTAGACGACGCCGCAGACGGTGTTGGGATAGGCGGGATGGCGGACACGGTTGAGCACCACCTGCGCGACCGCGCGGCGGCCCTTCTCCGGTTCCAGTGCGGCTTCGTAGTAGACAGCCTGCGCCAGGCACTCGGTAGCAGTGCCGTAATG
>JABDNC010000133.1 GCA_013001165.1 Erythrobacter sp. | reverse complement strand
TTCGCACCCGAACTTGAAGTGATCGAATTCCCCGCGTGGGATTCGCTCCCCTATGACCGGGCGAGCCCAGCGCTAACGGTAAGCGCGAAAAGGCTCGCCGCCCTGTTCCGCCTCCAGACCGGAAAGGCAAAGGCGCAGCTGATTGTGACCACCGCCAATGCGGTGCTGCAACGCGTGCTCACCCCGTTCCGTATTCGCGAAAGCGTGCGCGAATTCAAACCCGGTACCGAGATCGGGCGCGAGAGCCTGTCGCTGCTGCTCCAGAAACAGGGCTACAGCCGCACGGACACAGTGATCGACAAGGGCGAATATGCAATCCGCGGATCGATCGTGGACGTGTTCCCCTCAGGCCTCGACCAAGCACTCCGCCTCGACTTCTTCGGCGACGAGTTGGAAAGCCTGCGCAGCTTCGACCCCAATACGCAGATGAGCACGGGGCGGCTCGCCAACCACTTGCTGCTGCCGGCGAGCGAGGCGCTGCTCGACGAAGACAGCATCAAGCGCTTCCGCTCTCGGTACCGGGAAATGTTCGGCGCCAATGCCACGCAGGACCCGCTCTACGAAGCGGTGAGCGAGGGTCGGCGACTGGCAGGCATGGAACACTGGCTGCCGCTGTTCGAAGAACGGCTGGTGACGCTGTTCGACCACCTCGACGACAAGGACACGGTGGTCATCGACAACGCCAGCCTCGCCGCGGCGGACGAGCGCATCAAGGACGTCAACGACTATTACGAGCAGCGCAAAGCTGCGAGCGGCCAAGCAAAGGGCAGCTACCGCCCGCTTGATCCCAAATCGCTTTACCTCACCGACGAAGAATTCAAGTCCGCCCTGACGCAGACACCGGCACACCGCGCGACCGCCTTCGACGAGCCGGAAAGCGACACGGTCATCGATTTCGGCTTCCGCTCAGGCCGCGATTTCGCGCCTGAACGCGCGCGCGGTGACAATGTTTATCCGGTCCTCGCAGATCACCTGAAGGCACTCGGCAAGGCAGGCAAGCGACCGCTGCTCGCGGCTTACTCGACCGGCAGCCGCGCGCGTATCGCTTCGATCCTGACCGAGGCCGGTGCCGATGTGCAGCTGGCGGACAGCTGGCAGGAAGCGCTCGGCCTTTCAGCCAAGGGCAAGCCTGCCGCGATGGTGCTGCCGCTCGAAGCCAGTTTCGCCAACGAACAGATGGAGCTGCTCACCGAGCAGGACATCCTCGGCGACCGGCTGGTGCGCCGCAAGAAGAAGCGCAAGGATGCAGACGCCTTCCTCGCCGAGCTTCAGGCCCTCGCGGTCGGCGACCTCATCGTCCACACCGAACACGGCATCGGTAAGTACCTCGGCCTGCAACCGGTGCCCGTTGGCAAGTCGCAGCACGATTGCGTCCAGCTCGAATACAAGGGCGGCGACAAGCTCTTCATACCGGTCGAGAACATCGACGTCCTCAGCCGCTACGGTTCTTCCGAGGAAGCGGTTATGCTGGACCGGCTCGGCGGCGAGGCCTGGCAGAAGCGCCGCTCCCGCCTGAAAGAGCGCATCCGCGAGATTGCGGGAGAGCTGCTCAAGGTTGCCGCCGCTCGCGCGCTGCGCAAGGCGCCCGTGCTCGAGATCGACGAGCCGACCTACAACCAGTTCCTCGACCGCTTCCAGTACGAGGAAACCGACGACCAGGACCGCGCGATAGCCGATGTCCTTTCCGATCTCGAAAGCGGCAAGCCGATGGACCGGCTGGTTTGCGGCGATGTCGGCTTCGGCAAGACCGAGGTCGCATTGCGCGCTGCTTTCGTCGCCGCGATGAATGGCCAGCAGGTCGCCGTGGTCGCACCCACCACCCTCCTCGCCCGCCAGCATTACGAGAATTTCCGCCAGCGTTTCTCCGGCTTCCCGCTCAAGGTCGGACGCCTGTCGCGCCTCGTCCCTTCGAGCGAGATGAAGAACACGCGCGAGGGTCTGGAGAAGGGCGATGTCGACATCGTCGTCGGCACTCACGCGATCCTGTCAAAGAACACCAAGTTCAAGAACCTCGGCCTCGTAATCGTCGACGAGGAACAGCGCTTCGGCGTCACGCACAAGGAGAAGCTCAAGCAGCTGCGCGCCGATGTGCACATGCTCACGCTGACCGCCACGCCCATCCCGCGCACGCTCCAGATGGCAATGACGGGGCTGCGCGAACTCTCGACCATCCAGACCCCGCCGGTCGACCGCCTCGCGGTGCGCACTTATGTGATAGAATGGGATGACATGGTGCTGCGCGATGCCTTGCTGCGCGAACATCATCGTGGCGGCCAGGTCTTCGTCGTCGTCCCGCGTATTGCCGATATGCCCGAGCTTGAAGATTGGCTGCGCAAGCATGTACCCGAGGTCAAGTTCGTAACCGCGCACGGACAGATGAGCGCGGGCGAAGTCGAAGAGCGGATGAGCGCATTTTACGACGGCAAGTTCGACGTGCTGCTGTCGACCACTATCGTCGAATCCGGGCTCGACATTCCCAGCGCCAACACGATCATCATCCACCGCGCTGACCGATTTGGGCTGGCCCAACTATACCAGTTGCGCGGCCGCGTCGGTCGCTCAAAACTGCGCGCCTATGCCTACCTGACTTCGCAAGCCAACACCGTGCCAACCGAAATCGCCGAGAAGCGCCTCAAGGTATTGGGC
>JABDNC010000191.1 GCA_013001165.1 Erythrobacter sp. | reverse complement strand
GGCTCTCATCCTTAGACTGCGCCTCCTCCTTCTTAGGTTCGCTAACGGATCCACGCTGGCCGAGAGTAAAAAGCAGCGTGATCATGCCCCCGACGACGGCGACATAGAAATACTGGGTGAGCGCCGTTTCCGCATTGGGCCAGCGCAGCCTGTCCGGCAGTCGCGGCAAGATCCACACCGCAACCGACATCGGTACCGATGCGACCATGACGCCTACGAACCGCACTCCCCAGACAGGCAGGTCCAGCGCGGGTGCGAGCCGCTGCGCCGCTCCGTCGATCGGCGCATAGAGGAAGTACCCGAGATAGGCGAAACCGACCCAGACGATCAGCCTGAGTGCAAGCGGGTCCTGGAAGCTTCCGAAGGGGCCGATCAGCGCAAGCACAACGCCGATCACGCCCATTCAGGCAAGATCGATCAGCAGCTTGCGCAGCTTTTGCCGTTTCTCGGATTGCTCACCCTGTCCCATCTCTCACAAGAATTAGCGCCCATTCGCGCTTCGTAAAGTGGCAGAGCGCGCGAAATGCGCGCATTTCGCGAAGGCGCACGCCACAACACGAAGCTGCAGTTGCTGGCAAACGGGTCCGCGGCATCATGAGTTCCAACGAACACACGACGGAGACCTCTCATGACTGCAAGCGCCCTTCCCGCGTTCCTGATCCGCCGATCCGGACCGATGGACCTGACCCCGTTGATGCGCGCAATGGTTATCGGTGTAGGCGGCTTGATGACTGCAATTTGCGCGCTTGCGATCGCCCGCGGGCTTCTCGGCATGACGCCGGACCTTCCGCACCTGAAGAATCTCGCGGTGGCCTTCCACGTCAGCACCGTCATCCCCTGTGTCCCACTCGGCGCATATCTCCTGCTCGCCAGGAAAGGCACACCGATGCACAAACAGCTCGGCAAGCTGTGGATCGTCCTGATGGTAATCACGGCGACCTCCACCATTTTCATCTATGATGGCATGCGGCTCACCTGGATCCACATCTTCGTGCCGATCACCTACCGCGCCGCTTGGCTCATCGTGACGAGCGCCCGCAAGGGCGACATCGCCACGCACCGAAAGGAGATCATCGGTCTCTTCTTCGGGGCGCTGATGATCCCGGGCATCGCGGCCATTGCCTTGCCGGGACGCCTCATGAACGTGATGCTGTTCTGGTAAGTCAGTCGCCGTAGGCGATGCGGACCTTGTGCGCCGCATCGCGGGCCTTGCGGCGGGCCTCGTCGGTATCGCCCGCCGTCGCCAGCGTCACGCCCATGCGGCGGAAGGGGCGACTGGTCGGCTTGGCAAAAATGCGCAGGTCGGTCCCGTCTTCTTCAAGCGCCTCGGCGAGACCCGCATAGGACAGGTCCGAGCTGTCGCGATCGGCAAGGATTACCGCACTGGCCGAGGGACGCGCACGCAGCTGTGCGGGAACGGGCAGCCCCAACACGGCCCGCGCATGCAGGTCGAACTCGGTCAGGTTCTGGCTGACCAGCGTGACCATGCCCGTGTCATGCGGGCGGGGGCTGAGTTCGGAGAAGATGACCTCCTCGCCCTTGACGAAGAACTCGACGCCGAACAGGCCGTAGCCACCCAGATCGTCGACGACCTTGCGCGCCATGTCCTGCGCCTTGGCGATGGCGGCATCGGACATGGGTGTGGGCTGCCAGCTTTCCTGATAGTCGCCGCGCTCCTGCCGGTGTCCGATTGGCGGGCAGAAGGTCACGCCATCCTTGTGCCGTACGGTGAGAAGCGTGATTTCGTAGTCGAAATCGACGAATTGCTCGACGATCACACGCTGGCGGTCGCCGCGCATGTTGGCGCAGGCATAGTCCCAGGCCTCTTCGAGCGTGCCCTCTTCGCGCACCGTGCTCTGGCCCTTGCCGCTGGACGACATGACCGGCTTGATGACGCAGGGGAACCCGGTGTGCTCTGCAGCCGCCTTCACCTCGTCGAGGTTCTTGGCATAGCGATAACGCGAGGTGACGAGACCCAGGTCGTTCGCGGCAAGGTCGCGGATCGCGTCGCGGTTCATGGTCAGCTGGGCGGCGCGGGCGGAGGGAACGACGGTGAAGCCCTCCTCTTCCAGCTCGGCCAGCACCGAGGTGCGGATCGCCTCGATCTCGGGCACGATATAGTCGGGACGGTGCTTCTCCGCCGCCTCGCGCAGCTTCTCGCCGTCGAGCATGGAGAAGGCCTCGCGCGCGTCGGCCACCTGCATGGCGGGCGCATCGTGATAGGCATCGCAGGCAACGACATGTGCGCCCAGGCGCTTGGCGGAGATTACGAATTCTCGGCCCAGTTCGCCCGAGCCAAGGAGTAGGATTCTAGCCGTGTGGCTCACGCAGCCTCATCCGCCGCATCGAGGCCATAGGCAGTGTGCAATACGCGAACCGCGAGTTCGGTTTCGTCCTCGTCGATCATCACGCTGACCTTGATCTCGCTGGTGGTGATCGCCTGGATGTTGATCCCGCGATCGGCGAGCGACTGGAACATTGTGGCGGCGACACCGGCATGGCTCTTCATGCCAACGCCCACGACGCTGATCTTGGCGATCTGGCTGTCGGTGATGAGACGGTTGTATCCGATGTCGTCGCGCTTGTCCTCAAGCAGTGCTTGCGCGCGGGCGAGGTCGGCCTGCGGCACAGTAAAGGTCACGTCGGTCTCGCCCTTGTCGCGGCCGACGTTCTGGATGATCATGTCGACATTGATGCTGGCCTTGGCGAGCGGTTCGAAGATATGCGCCACCGCGCCCGGCTTGTCAGGCACGCGGGTGAGGATCACCTTCGCTTCGTTCTTGTCATGCGCGATGCCGGTTACGTGCTGGCGTTCCACGAGGCCCTTCTCCACCAATTCGTTCATTTCTTCTTCCGACACGATCATCGTGCCCGGAAGCTCGTCTGCGGGGACGGCGTCGTCGCCCACGAAGCTGGAGAGGACCTGCACGCGCACGCCCTCCTTCATCGCGAGGCCCACGCTGCGGGTCTGCAACACCTTGGCCCCGACGCTCGCCAGTTCGAGCATTTCCTCGTAGGTCACCGCCTTCAGCTTGCGCGCCTTGGCGACAATCCGCGGGTCGGTCGTGTAGACGCCGTCGACGTCGGTATAGATATCGCAGCGATCCGCCTTGACCGCAGCAGCTACCGCCACCGCCGAAGTGTCCGAGCCGCCGCGGCCCATGGTCGTGATACGGCCTTCGTCCGACACGCCCTGGAAACCTGGAATGACCGCGATTTCGCCCTCAGCCATAGATTTTGCCAAAGCCTCGCCGTCGATGCTCTCGACGCGGGCCTTTGCATGAGCCTCGATCGTGCGGACGGGCAATTGCCAGCCGAGCCAGCTCCGCGCCTTGCAGCCGAGCGATTGCAGGGTGAGTG
>JABDNC010000174.1 GCA_013001165.1 Erythrobacter sp. | reverse complement strand
TCGTTGCCGGAACGCTCATCGCGGGAAGGCCTGCAAGCGATGCGGGAACGGCGAAAACGTCGTTCAGGTACATCGTCAGCGGATCATCGTTGAGCGAACCCAGCGGGAAGCTGGCGGTCGGCGTGGTCGGCGCGAGGATGACGTCGCACTGCTCGAATGCCTTCTCGAAGTCCTGCGCGACCAGTGTGCGGATCTTCTGCGCCTGCGTGTAATAGGCGTCGTAGAAACCGGCCGATAGCACGTAGGTGCCGATGAGAACGCGGCGCTTCACCTCGTCGCCGAAACCGGCGGCGCGCGTCGCGGCGTACATGTCCTGCAGGCCCGCCCCATCGGGAAGGTCGCGAAGGCCGTAACGCACGCCGTCATAGCGCGCGAGGTTCGACGAGGCTTCTGCCGGAGCGATGATGTAATAGGCGGGCAGCGCGTATTTCGTGTGCGGCAGCGAGACGTCGACGATCTCCGCGCCGGCATCGCGAAGCATGGCCTTGCCCTGCTCCCAGCTGTCGAGGATTGCCTGGTCGGTGCCGTCCATCCGGTATTCTTTGGGAATACCGACCTTCTTGCCTTTCAGGTCTGCCGAAAGCGCCGCTTCCCAGTTAGGCACGTCCATCTGGAGACTGGTGGCATCCTTCGGATCGAAACCGGCCATCGCTTCGAGCATGATCGCGCAGTCTTCGACCGAACGCGCCATCGGGCCTGCCTGGTCGAGGCTGCTTGCAAAGGCGACGACGCCCCAGCGGCTGCAACGGCCATAGGTCGGCTTGATGCCGCAAATGCCGGTGAAGGCTGCCGGCTGGCGGATCGAACCGCCAGTGTCGGTGCCGGTCGCGGCAGGCGCGATGCGCGCGGCAACGGCAGAGGAGGAACCACCCGACGAGCCGCCCGGGCTCATCGCGGCATTGGTGCCTGCCTTCTTCCACGGCGAGGAGACGTTGCCGAAATAGCTGGTTTCGTTCGACGAACCCATCGCGAACTGGTCGAGATTGAGCTTGCCGAGCATGCCTGCGCCCGCATCCCACAGGTTCTGGGAGACGGTGCTTTCGTACTCGGGCTTGAAGCCTTCGAGGATGTGGCTGGCAGCGGTCGTCTGCACGCCCTTGGTGGCGAAGAGGTCCTTCATGCCGATGGGCACGCCGCCCATCTTGCCGAGATCCTCGCCCTTCGCGCGCTTCGCGTCCGTAGCATCTGCCGCGGCGAGCGCATGGTCGGGCGTGGTGACGATAAAGGCGTTGAGTTCGGCAGCCGCTGCAACGGCAGCGTTGAAGCTTTCGGCCACTTCACGCGCGGTGAAATCGCCGCCGGCCACGCCGTCGCGGATCTGCTTGACGCCAAGCTGGGTAAAGTCGGTCATTATTCGATCACCTTGGGCACGCCGAAGAAGCCGTGTTCGGCAGCCGGTGCATTGGCGAGGACATCGTCGCGGCGACCGCCCGAGGTTTCGGGGATGGCATCGACCACGTCGTCGCGCAGGCGCAGGTGGTTTTCGATGACCGCGGTCATCGGCTCGACGCCGGAAGTATCGACCTCGCCGAGCTGTTCGACCCAGTCGAGGATATTGTTGAGTTCGGGGACCATGCGATCCAGCTCCTCGTCGCCCATCTTGATGCGGGCGAGCGAGGCGATCTTGGCCACTTCTTCGCGTGTGACTGACATGGGCAGCGCGTTAGCCGCGCGTGCCCATGTCTTCAAGCGCGGAAACGCCTATTGCGGCGCTTCTTCACCCTCGGGCGCGCCCGGCCCGCCGGGACCTGCACCCATCATCGACTGAAGGGCAGCTGCACGTGCCTGAAAATCTTCCTTGCTCATGAAATCGACGACCTCGACTTCGAAGGTGAGCGCGGCGTTGGGCGGGATCGGCGAACCGGGAGGCGGCTCTGCGCCATAGGCCATGTCGCCGGGAATGGTCAGCTCGTACTTGCCGCCCTTCTGCATCTGGGAAAGACCCTCGATAAAGCCGGGAATGATCGCGCCTTCTTCCAAGAGCAGCGGGTTACCTTCGGGGAAGATGCCCGGCGGAATCGGGAGCGGCTGCGAACGGTCGAACTCGGTGCCGTCGGCCAGCTTGCCGACATATTGCACGAAGACGACGTCGCCGATCTGCGGATTGGGGCCGGTGCCTTCGGTGATCGTGTCGACGCTCAGGCCCTTGGGCGCCGCCGCCCAAGCAAGGCCTGCGCCCAGCAGGATGGCGACGATGACGCCCAGCCACAGCTTGGCGAGCGAGCCCTTCTTGATGGGCTGGAGCGGTACGCGGGTGATCTCGGTCATGAAAATTCGTCCTGATACGCAAAGGGCGCGGATTTCTCCGCGCCCTCATGGCTTAGCTTAGGTGCTGGTGCAACGGCTTACTTGATGCCGTCACGCTCCATACGCTTACGCTCGAGCTTGCGGGCGCGGCGAACGGCAGCAGCCTTTTCACGGGCGCGCTTTTCGCTGGGCTTCTCGTAGTGGCGGCGCAGCTTCATTTCGCGATACACGCCTTCACGCTGCAGCTTCTTCTTGAGCGCGCGGAGGGCCTGGTCGACATTGTTATCGCGAACCATGATCTGCATAAACTTCAATACCTCGACTTTACGGGCCAGAGCCCGCGTCAGT
Organism: Erythrobacter sp.; assembly: GCA_013001165.1. Classification (GTDB taxonomy): domain Bacteria; phylum Pseudomonadota; class Alphaproteobacteria; order Sphingomonadales; family Sphingomonadaceae; genus Qipengyuania. The sequence continues at coordinate 1,215 of JABDNC010000174.1, read as the reverse complement.
AGCGGGGTATGCCTCCTTGAATAGGGTGTCGCTTAATCAACGAAAAGCGCGCCGAATCCGTTCCGGACCGGCTCGAATGGCGCGCACATACGGATTCGCAATGAAAAAGGCAAGCGTGCTCTATCGCCTTTCATACCAAGCAATGAGCCGCTAGGGGCTGGGACGATGTCTACCCTGTCCCCCCTTGTTGCAACCCTGCACGTCGCCCTTGGCGGCGCGGCGGGCGCTGCGCTGCGTTACCAGACGGGGCGCGCCATGACCCAATGGCTCGGCGCCCCCATCGTGACCGCGTTTCCCTTCGCCACCCTCGCCGTTAATGCGATCGGCAGCCTGCTGATGGGCTTGCTGGCAGGCTGGCTCGCGCGCCACGGCGGCGAAAACAGCGAACAACTGCGCGTCCTGTTGGGTGTCGGGCTGCTCGGCGGGTTCACCACTTTTTCCGCCTTCAGCCTCGAGATGGTGCTGATGATCGAACGCGGGCAGTACCTGTTCGCCTCGCTCTATGCGATCCTGTCGTTCGCGCTCGGCATCAGCGGGCTGATGGTCGGGCTGGCCGTAATGAGGATTGCGGGATGAAGACCTCCGACGAAGTACGCAATTTTACCGTGGAAGCGGATGATGACGGCATCCGGCTGGATCGCTGGTTCAAGCGCCACCTGCCCCAGATCGGCTTCGGCACGGTCAGCAAGTGGGCGCGCACCGGCCAGATCCGCGTCGACGGAAGCCGCGCCAAGCCTGACGATCGCCTGCAGGAAGGCCAGCAAATCCGCGTGCCGCCGGGCGGCGATGCTCCGCACAAGAAGCCCAAGGAAAAGCGCGAGCTGACCAAGGCCGAGCTCGAGCAGGCCGAGGCTATGCTGGTCAAGAAGACCAAGAGCGCGCTGGTCATCAACAAGCCGCCGGGCCTCGCGACGCAGGGCGGCACCAATACCTTCAACCATGTCGACGGCTTGCTCGACGCCTATATGGAAGAGGGTGACGAACAGCGCCCGCGCCTCGTCCATCGGCTCGACAAGGACACCTCCGGCATCCTGCTGGTCGCGCGCACCCCGGGTAGCGCGGCGTTCTTTTCGAAGCGCTTCTCCGGTCGCAGCGCCAAGAAGATCTACTGGGCGCTGGTGGTCGGCGTGCCCGATATCAAGCAGGGCGTGATCGAGGCACCGCTTGCCAAGCAGCCCGGCTCGGGCGGCGAGAAGATGCATGTCGACCACGAGG
>JABDNC010000129.1 GCA_013001165.1 Erythrobacter sp. | reverse complement strand
TCGTTGCGGCGGCTCTGTGCTTCCTGGACGCGGGTCTGGGCCTCGCGCTTCTTGGCGTCGAGTGCGACGATCCGGTCAGCAACGAGTTCGCCGCCGCGCTTCTTCATGGCGGCATCGAAGGCTTCGGGATTGGCTCGGATGAAAGCGATATCGTGCATGGGCCGCGCTATGCCGATTGTGCGGGCGCTTTTCCAGTCAAGAAAAAGGGCGGCGAAGCGGGTGTACCGCCTGCCGCCCAAGTCTTGGGTGAAGCTAGCCTCAGTAGTTGAAGGTTGCAGTCGCAAAGACCTGGCGCGGGTTGCCGTAGAACGCGGTCAGCGTGCCTTCAGGGCCAAGCGTCGGGATCGGGAAGCCGTTGGCCCCGTTCACGATCTCGCCAGTCACCGGATCGGTCAGGACGAAGGAATAGCCGCTCGTTTTATATTCCTTGTCGAGCAGGTTCTTGCCGTAGATGCCGAGGCTCCAGTTGCCCGAGGGCGCGGTGTAGACCGCGCTCGCATCGAGCAGACCGTATCCGTCCTGGTCGATGAAGGGGTTGGGGATCTCGAACTGGCTCGTCTTGCTCCGGTAGGAGAAGGTCGCGCCGAGGTAGAGATCGCCTTCGCCGAGCATGGTTTCATAGCTGGCCGTGATGCTGCCGGTAAACTCGGGCGTATTCTGCACCACGCGGAAGTCGGCGACATCGGTCGGCGTGCTGCCGATGTTGGTGATGTATTCGTCGTATTCCGCATCGATGTAGCCGAGCGAACCGGACAGGTTGAAGCCGCCGCTGAAGTTGGTGCGTGCTTCCAGTTCGAGACCCTTGAAGGTCGCCTTGCCCGCATTGGACACGACGCCGCAGAAAGTAGGCAGGCCAGCCACCGTACAGGCAACCGAACCCGGGATCTGGACGTCGGTGTAATCGGCATAGAAGGCCGCAGCCGCGATGCTGACCAGACCAAGATCGCCCTTGTAGCCCAGCTCGTAGCTGTCGACTTCTTCGGGTGCGAAGCTCAGGAACGATGCAACCTCGGCATCGGTTGGCGCGCCCGGAATGGCTGCCGGAGCGTTCGCACCGACACCGCGCGGATCGAAGCCGCCGCCCTTGAAGCCCTTGGAATAGCTTGCGTAGACGTTGTGGTCCGGAGTCGGCATGAAACTGATCGATGCTCGCGGAGTGAACTTCTTGAACTCGCGGCTACCGTCGAAATCGGTGCTCGGACCGCCGAAGGGTACGCCCGCGCCGCCGAATATCGGCGAGCCGCCACCCAGATAGTTCTGGCGCAAGATATCGGCGCTTCGCTCGTCCCACGTATAGCGACCGCCCACCGACAGGCTGAACTGCTCGGTCAGGTCGAAGGTGAAGTCACCGAAGACGGCATAGGTTTCGGTGTCGACATCCGCCCGCGTGAAGGCGGTGAGGCCGGGGAAGGTGGTGAAGATGCGTACGTCGAACAGCGTGTCGGCCTTGGCATCGAGGTAGTAGAAGCCGACGAGGCCCGTCAGCGCGCCGCCATCGTCCCAGAGCAGCTGGACTTCCTGGCTCAGCTGTTCGTTGAAATAGGCGCCGGGAACGTCGAGATCGACTGCCGGAAGCGCGTCGAAATCGATGGGCGTGAAGCTATCGTCCGTGCGCCATGCCGAAATCGAGCGCAGCGTAAGCGCATCGCTCAGTTCCAGCTCGGCATGCATCGAGACGCCGTAGCTTTCAACGTCCTGTTCCGGATCATTGAGGGCACCGCGCGTGTCGAACACATTGTCGAGCACCGGCGCACCGGAGGACAGGCCCGGGATCAGGCGCGAGCCGCCACGCGGATTGCTCTTGTCGCGCGTGTAGTCGCCCTGGATGCGGATGAAGCCGGGTTCGTCGTAGCCGCCGACTTCGAGGCTCAGGCGGCCGGCCCAGATGTCCTTGTTGTAGTTTTCGAGGCCGGTGGTGAGGTTGTCACCGAAGCCGCCGCGCGACAGGCGGGCCAGCGAGCCGCCGATACGTGCCTGGTCGCCCAGCGGTGTCGAAGCGGTGATCACGCCTTCGGCCTGATCGTAGGTGCCGTAGGTGGCCCGGGCGCTGATCGAGGTTTCAAGCGGCAAGCGCTTGGTCACATATTTGACCGCGCCGCCGATCGTGTTGCGGCCATAGAGCGTACCCTGCGGACCGCGCAGAACCTCGATGCGCTCCACGTCGTAGATGTCGAGGACTGCGGCTTGGGGGCGGTTCAGGTAAACATCGTCGAGATAGATACCCACGCCCTGTTCGAAGCCGGAGACGGGGTCCTGCTGGCCGATGCCGCGGATGAAGGCCGACAAGGTCGAGTTCGTCGCGCGGCTGGCCTCGAGGGTGACGTTCGGCACCGACTGGGCGATGTCGGTAATGTCGAGTGCACCGCGTTGGGCCAATTCCTCGCCGCCGATCGCGGTAACGGCGATCGGCACGTCGACGAGTCGCTCTTCCCTGCGACGCGCAGTCACGATGATGACGTCACTGTCGTCTTCCTCGGCGACTGTCGTGTCGGGCTGCGTGACATCTTCCGATTGGGCGACAGCCGGAGTGGCGAATGCGAGCGTGGCGGTGCTGGCAAGCAGCAGGGCGGACAGGTGGCGTCGTTCGAAGTGCATTTGATTTTCCCTCCCGAAATATCTCTCGCCACCCCCAATATTGAAAACTGAACCACCTTTCAAGTTTGAACTTGCAATCGGACGCCGTGATCGATTAGCCAAAGCCGGGAGAGGGGATAGGTTATCGCTGCCAAGCCGCCTGCTGCCGTCAAGGCTCCGCGCACCGAAAGGGGGCGCAAGACGCTGCGCAAGCTGCTCGATGCGGCGGCGGGCGAGTTCGGCGATCATGGCTTCCACGAGGCATCGATCAGTTCGATAACGCGGCGCGCGGGCGTGGCTCTGGGAAGCTTTTACACCTATTTCGACAGCAAGGACGCGATCTTCCGCGCGCTGGTGCAGGACATGAGCGAGGCGGTGAAGGTGGCCGCGCGCGAGGCGATAGTGCCCGATATGAAGCCGCTCGAGATCGAGCGGGCGGCCCTCCAGGCCTTCCTCGAGTTCGCGGGCGAGCACAAGGAAGTCTACCGGATCATCGACGAGGCCGAATTCGTCGATCCGCGTAGCTATCGCGACCACTACGAAACCGTGGCGGCACGCATCCGCGAGCGTCTGGAGGCGGGGGGCGCGAAGGGCGAATTGCGCGACGGCTTGGGCGAGATCGAGACCTGGGCCCTTATGGGAATGAACGTCTTCCTTGGCCTTCGATTTGCCATCTGGCGGGAGCAGGGCGATCCAGACAGTGGAGAGGTCGCACGCGCGGCCAATATCATGCTCGCCAAAGGCGTTGCGCGGTAGCCGATCAAGGAACTCATGAGGCTTCAACCCGTTGTAAGGGCGAAGGAGATTTCATATGATTGGTAAGGTAATCGGAGCATTCGTGGGCGACAAACTCGCCAAGCAGACCAGTGGCCTCGGCGGTGCCGGTGGCGCTGCGTTGGGCGTGGTCGCAGCATCGGTGCTTCGCCGTATGAGCCTGCCCGCAATGCTTGCGCTTGGCGCAGGCGGTTATGTGGCAAAGAAGGTCTTCGAAAAGAAGAGTTCCGAGCCTAGCGCCACAAAGACCGCGAGCGAGCCGGCAAGCAAGGCCAAGACTCGCAAGGCAGCATGACCAGACAGCCGAATGAGAACGAAGGGCCGTCCGCTTGGGCGGCCCTTTTCTTATGCGGCGGATCGGCGCGCTGGCTTGTAGCCTCGGCAGATTGGGTCTAGCGCCAGTCAATGAGCGCGCATTTCTCAATCGAGGACCCGCTTGGCGGGATGAGCGACCTTTTCAGGAACAGCAACATTTCGCTGTCGCTTGCGGATTACACGCGGGAAGATTGCCCGCTTATCGGTATCAATGCGCGCTTTACCGAGATTACCGGCTACACGGCATCGGAATGCCTCGACCGGAATTGCCGCTTCCTCCAGCCCAAGGGCGGGGCCGGCCCCGTACGCGAGCGAATGCGCGCTTTCCTTGGTGATGAGGACAAGGATCACGCCCGGTTCGTAATACCCAATGAGCGCAAGGATGGGACGCCATTCCTGAACTTGCTGTATATGTCGAAAATACAGCGGGAGGGACGCACTGGGCTGATCCTCGGGTCGCAGTTCGATATCAGCTCGGTTAACGCTTATAAGAGCGATGCTTATGACCGCGCGCTGCACGAAGATTTGATTAGCCTCAAACTATTGACTGAAAAGACGAACTGGAGTCTTGTAACCAGCCTCGAGGCGCTCGCTTCGAGCCATGCGATCATAGCGCAGGCGAGGATCGACGAGTAGCCGTTAAAGGGGCGGGCGTGGCTGTGGCTAAAGAGAATGCTGGGAAGACTGCTTTTCCGATAATCGGTGTCGGTGCATCGGCAGGCGGCCTTGAAGCCTTGCGGTCGATGTTCGGCGGATACACTGAAGAAGTGGGAATGGCATTCGTGGTGGTGCAGCACCTCGATCCAACGCACGAATCGCTGATGGCTCAGCTGATAGAACGCTACACGCCGATGGAGGTGAAGCAGGCCGAGGGCGGCGAAAAGATCGAGCCCAACCACATTTATGTCATCCCGCCGGGTCACGGGTTGGCCGTCGAGAATGACATCCTGAAACTTACCGAGTTCACCGATCCGCGCGGCATGCGGCGTCCGATTGACGATTTCTTCGAGAGCCTTGCCAGGGATCGCGATAACACCGCAGCCTGTGTCATCCTCTCAGGCACGGGTGCCGACGGCAGCAAGGGGCTGCGCCTGATCAAGGAACGCGGCGGTATCTGCGTGGCGCAAGAGCCGGAAACGGCAGCCTATGACGGCATGCCCGCAGCAGCCATCGGTACTGGACTTGTCGACATCAAGTGTCCCCCCAGCGAGATACTCAAGTATCTGGCAGACTTCTTCGAGCGCGGCCACTTGGCCCAAGCGGCCGAAACCGATGACGGACGCATTGCCGACCACATGATCGAGCTCTGCGAGGTCGTGCGTGACCGCGTGGGGCACGATTTCAGCGGCTATAAGCGTAGCACCCTCAATCGCCGGGTCGCTCGCCGCATGCAGGTCCTCGGCATCGAGGAAGGCAAGGAATATGTCGATCATTTGCGTGAGAACGAGGAAGAGTGCCGCGCGCTGTTCCGCGATCTGCTGATCAATGTGACCCAGTTCTTCCGCGATCCCAAGCATTTCGAGGTGCTGCAGGAAACGGTGATCGACAGCATCGTCGCACAGGCGAGGGACGGGCAGGATGTCCGTGTCTGGGTGCCCGGCTGTTCGAGCGGCGAGGAAGCCTACTCCATAGCCATGATGTTCGCCGATTCCAGCGAGCGGCAGGGCAAGCGCCCCTATGTCCAGGTATTCGCCACCGATATCGACGAGGGCATGCTTTCGATCGCCCGCTCGGCGACCTATTCGTTGTCCTCGTTGAAGGATATTCCCGACCGCTATCAGGAAAAGTACGTCTTCGGCGGCACAGACCGTTTTTCGATTTCGCCGCGGATCAGGGACATGGTTCGTTTTAGCGAACACAACGTCGTTCGCGATCCGCCCTATTCCAAGATCGATCTCATCAGCTGTCGCAATCTGTTGATCTATTTCAACGAAGACCTGCAGAAGCTGACCTTGCCCCTGTTTCACTTCGCCCTTGCGGAGGACGGCTACCTCTTTCTCGGTTCGTCCGAAACGATCGGACGTCACGATGACCTCTTCGAGACGGCGGAGCAGAGCACCCGAATTTTCCGCAAGAAGAACGTTAGGGGCAATTATACGCTGCGCCTTCCGGGCGAGATGGCCCGTACTTCCAAATTGCGAACGAGAAACCCCGAGGATGGCGCGCCGCGTAACAACCGCCCGAACGAGCTTCGGGCGCTAAAGGTTCTCGCGGATCGCTACTCGCCCGTAAGCCTCCTCGTGGACCATGAGGGCATGCTTCTCGAGCGTTGGGGCTCAGCGGGACGCTACCTCGAATTCCCCGACCGTATCGAACGGAACGTCCATGTTCCCACGCTCGCACGGCCGGGGCTGCGGGAAGTCGTCTCGCCGCTTATCCGCAAGGTGAAGGAGACCGGGCGGCGAGCGGCCGCCAAGAACATCCAGATCCGTACGGACTTCGGGACGATCGAGGCCCGTATCGTGTGCGAAGAAGTCCAGTCTTCCGGCTTCCTTCTGATCATCCAGGAAACAGGTGCACTCAAGCTTTCGGATGTCGATGATTTCGACGAATTCGATCTTGAAGACGGACAGCGCCAGTTCCTGGAGGAGGAGCTGCAGGCCACGCGGCATCGCCTGCGTTCGACCGTCGAGGAACTCGAGACGACCAATGAGGAGCTGAAAAGCTCCAACGAAGAAATGATGTCGATGAACGAGGAGCTTCAATCGACCAATGAGGAGCTCACCACAGTCAATGACGAGCTCAAGAACAAGGTCGATCAGCTCACCGTCGCAAACTCCGACCTCAAGAATTTCTTCGACAGCACGCAGCTCGCGGTCCTTGTCGTGGATTCCGACCTCAAGCTGCGTAGCTACACGGACGAGGCGCTTGATCTCTTCCCGATCGACAAGAGCTATGTTGGCCAGCAGTTGAGCGAATTGCCGAACCGGCTTGCTTCAACCGAATTCGTGAATCTTGCGCGCGAGGCGGCAGGCACAGGAACGCAGGGCGAAATCAGCCTGCATTCGAAAGAGCTCGACGCAGAGCTCATCTTGCGCGTTATCCCTTATCGCCTGCTCGACGGGGAGGTGGACGGCGCGACACTTGTCTTCACCGATGTAACCCAGGCGCTGTCGCTGGAGCGCGATTTGCGTGAAGAGAGGGAGCGCTTGAGGCTGGCTCTCGAGGTCGCGAAAGTCGGTATATGGGAATACGAGCCCAAAACCGATCGTACGGTCCTCGACGAAACGGAACGTCAGCTTCTCAATCTTTCGGACGACGACCCGGGCGACTCGATGGAGCCGATCCTCGATCTGCTGCCGGAGGAAGACCGCAACCGGATCAACCGAGCCCTGCGCATGGCCATCGATGGCGGCCAGATATTCGACGAAACGTTCCGGCTCCCGCTGCCGGACGGAGAATATCGCTGGCTGCATGGTCTCGGCAAGCAGATCGAAATCGCGGGCGAAAGCAAATTTATCGGCGTCACCTTCGATATAACGGCGGAACGCACGATCCTGGGCCAGCGCGACCTGATGATCAGGGAGATGAACCATCGGGTGAAGAACCTGTTCTCGGTCATCTCGGCGATGGTCACCATTTCGTCGCGCGGCGAGGACGACGTGAAGGAATTCGCGACCGCACTTCGCGACCGCATCCATGCGCTCGGGCGATCCCATGCCCTCACCACGCCCCGGCCCGAGGGTAAGCGGGGCGAGGTGCAGTTGAAGGAACTGGTCGAGACCGTTCTTCAACCAAGTCGCAATGGACAGAAGATCACGATGCCCGCCAGCGTCGTCGAAGTCGGCGATGAGCAGGTCACTTCACTGGCGCTCATTTTCCACGAATGGGCCACCAATTCGGCAAAGTATGGCGCCCTGTCGAGCGAGGATGGGGCGATCAACGTCGACTGGCAGGTCGATGACGGCGAAATTTCGATCCGGTGGATCGAATGGGGGCCCGCTTCGGAAGGCGAGGATACCGCAGGATTCGGCACTCGCCTCATCGAAACCGCGGCGCGCCAACTCCACGGCACCGCCACTGGCGAAGTTACGGAAGAAGGCTACCGGCGGACACTGGTATATCCGACCTCATCGCAGTGAGTCGGTCGCGGCATTCTCAGTGTAGTGCGCCCGCAATTGCCTCGGCGATCTCGTCGCGCGATGCGGGCTTGTCGAGTCTTTGACAGGACGCGAATTCGTCGCGGAGTTCCTCGTGGTTCAGGTTCGCGCTGACGAAAACCACGGGCTTTCCACGCTCCACGATCTTGCGCGCGAGCGGCCATACGGGGTTGCCACCGACATCGATGTCGAGAAGCGCAACGTCGGGGGGAGAGCCGGACTCGATTGCGGAAATCGCATCTTCGAGAGTCGTGGATTCCGAGTGAACCGCGTAGCCGAGTTCCTCCACGGTCATTACGAGGTCGAAAAGTACAAGTGCCTCGTCATCGACGATCATCACCTTGGCCATTCCTGCTCGCTTCCCCCGATTATGCCTTTTGCGTTGGACCCTAACGCGCCGCACCTCGAAATCGTTCCACTCAAATCGCGGTAATTTCCCTCGAAAGAGGGGTGTCCACATTCGGCAGGAAATGCGTCCTGCAGAAAGCGGCGACCCCTGCGCAACGGGCAGGAAAAATGCGTGCTACGGATTGGGGGAATGGTGGGCGCGGCAAGGATTGAACTTGCGACCCCACCCGTGTGAAGGGTGTGCTCTACCACTGAGCTACGCGCCCGCCCGAGTGCGGCGCCAGAGCGCCGGGCAGGGGCGGGCCTTTACGCTGCGAATCGCGAGGTTGCAAGCACCTCAGTCGGCGAAAAACGCCGCCAAGCGCGCGAACAAACCATCGACCGTGCGTGCCCCCTGAGCGCTTGCCGAAGGCGGGGCCGGGCAGGCGAGGCAATAAGCCTGTGCGCCGCGGGTGGTAAGCAGGCGCTGCGCATCGTTCACAATCATGCCCGCACGGGCGTTTTCGCCTTCAGCCAGCATGGCAAAGACGTCGCGGCTGCCCGTTTCTTCTTCGCCCATGAGCAGCTGGCGCAGGATCGTGTCGGCGGTGCTGGCCTGATCGCCCAGATAGGATGCGTGCCACTCCCCGCTTCCAAGGTCCGCCTGGCCGGCGACCCAGGCAAGCGCCTCATCCATGCCGCCGTACTCGTCGACAAGGCGAAGCTGCCGTGCGGTACCGCCGTCCCACACGCGGCCCTGGCCGACGGTATCGACCTGGTCGGTCGTCATGCCGCGCGCTTCGGCAACGCGGGTGATGAAGTCGGTATATCCGTCCTCGATCGAGGCTTGCAGGATCCGGTCTACCTCGGGTGTGAAGCCGCCGATCAGGTCGGGCTGACCAGACAATGGGCCGGTACGCACGCCATCGGCGTTCACACCGATGCTGGCCGCTGCATCCTCGAATGTGGGCAGCACGGCAAAGATGCCGATGGAGCCGGTGATCGTATCGGGCTCTGCAAAGATCCTGTCCGCAGGGGTCGAGACCCAATAGCCGCCACTTGCAGCGACATTGGCCATCGAAACCGCGACGGGGATGTCGCGCGCCTTGTGGCGCAGGATCGCGTCGCGGATCTCTTCCGAAGCGAGCACCGAACCGCCCGGGGAATCCACGCGGACCACCAGTCCTGCAAAATCGCGATCGAGTGCCTCGTCGAGGAGGTCGGCAATGCGCGTACCGCCTGCCGTCCCGGGACCTGCCTCGCCGTCTACAATTTCGCCCGCGATGGTCACGACGCCGATCGCCTTGCCATTCCTGTCCCAAGGATTGGCTTCGAGCCACGCATCGAGCGGGGTCGAGGGATAGGCGCCGGGAAGCTCGCTCCAGTCGTCCTCGCCGACCAGTTCCGCGACACGCTTGCCGAATTCAATCCGGCTGCCGAGCTTGTCGACCAGCCCGGCGCTGAGCGAGGCCGCTGCAAGATCGCCGTTGGCGGCCTCGACCCAATCGGCCGGGGTCTTGGTCACGAGATCGAGATCGATCGCGGGACGCGCGGCCTTCACATTGGCCTGCCATTCTTCCCACAGCGCGCCGTAGAGCGCATTTGCGTTTTCGCGCGCGGGATCGGACATGCCGGTCTCGGTATAAGGTTCGACCGCGCTCTTGTAGGTGCCCACCTTGTAGACGCGGGCGTTGATCTTCAGCTTGTCGAGCAGGCCCGCGTAGTAGAGGCGATTGCCCCCCGGACCGGCCACGATCGCGCCGCCGAGCGGGTTGAGCCAGACCTCGCTCGCATGCGCTGCAAGGAACACGCCGTCATCGGCATAGGCAGTAGCGTAGGCGAGTACCGGCTTTTGAGCCGTACGCACACGGTCGAGCGCTTCGCCGATATCCTGAAGGTGGACCTGGCCTGCACCAAGGAAACCGTCGAGGTCGAGTACGACAGCAGTGATCCGGTCGTCTTCTGCCGCCTTGTCGATTGCACGAACGAGATCGCGCGCCTGGTATTCTCCCACGGGCGCCGACTGCGAAAGGAGAGCCGCGATCGGGTCAATCGGCGTGCGTTCTTCGACGATCACGCCGTCGAGATCGAGCAGGAGGGCGCCTTCGCGCACCTGCGCGGGGCTGGGGCGTGCGGTCAGGACCGCGAACAGGGCCCAGAAGAACAGCAGCATGAATAGCAGCACGAGGCCGTCCTTGATGCCGACCAGCAAGCGCCAGACTTTGCCTGCAAAACCCATGAATTCTCGTCCTTTGACTACCTACTCGTCTATTGAGGTAGGGGCTGGGAAGGCGATGTGCCACAGGAATATGCTTGAGGGTGCGAAACCACTCGACTAAGGGCGTGGCTTTAATGACAAGTTCGGACACTTCGCCGCACGCGGCCCGCTATCCTGCGGGTGCGCTGGCCTTCCCGCATCGCGACCTGCTCGGCATCGGCCAGCTGGAGCGTCATGAAATCCTGTTCCTGCTGGACGAGGCGGAGCAATGGGTTGCCCTCAACCGGCAGCGCACCAAGCACAGCGATGCGCTGGCCGGCCTGACGATCATCAACGCCTTCTTCGAAAACTCGACACGCACGCTGCTCAGCTTCGAGATCGCGGGCAAGCGGCTGGGAGCCGACGTGGTCAACATGCACGCTGCACAGTCCAGCGTGAAGAAGGGCGAGACGCTGATCGATACGGCGATCACGCTCAATGCCATGCGCGCGGATGCCATCGTGATCCGCCACGGCTCGAGCGGGGCGACGGGGCTGATCGCGGACAAGGTCGACTGTCCCGTCCTCAATGCAGGTGACGGCCAGCACGAGCATCCGACACAGGCGCTGCTCGATGCGCTCGCTCTGCGCCATGCGCTGCGAGAGCGCGGCGAGACGGCCGACGATTTCACCGGTCTCGTCATCGTGATCTGCGGCGATATCCTGCATAGCCGGGTGGCCCGATCCAACTTGCTATGCCTTCAGGCGCTTGGCGCGACCGTTCGCCTCTGCGCACCGCCCGCGCTCATGCCGAGCGGGATCGAGGGCATGGGCGCAGAGGTCTTCCATGACTTCGACGCCGCGCTCGACGGGGCGGACGTCGCAATGATGCTGCGGCTCCAGACCGAGCGGATGAACGGGCAGTTCATTCCCTCGGCGCGTGAATATCACTACCTCTATGGCCTCACGAAAGCGCGCCTCGAGAAAGCGAAGTCCGACACCTTGGTCATGCACCCGGGGCCGATGAACCGCGGTGTGGAGATCGACAGCGAGGTTGCCGACATGATCGACCGTTCGATCATCACCCAGCAGGTCGAGATGGGTGTGGCGATCCGCATGGCCTGCCTCGACGTGCTCACACGCCGCGCTCGCGGAGTCGAGGGATGGGGAGAGGTCGCATGAAGCAGATTACTCCCATCACGATCACCAACGCGCGGCTCGTCACGCCTGATGGCGTGCACAAAGGCTCGCTGCGTCTCGAGGATGGCAAGATCGCGGCGGTCGGCGATGCGGCAGCAGGCGAGGGCGAAAGCCTCGATGCGCGCGGCAAGCTGGTCGCGCCCGGTCTCGTCGACCTGGGCGTATTCACTATCGACAAGCCGGCCTTCCACTTCGGCGGTATTACCCGCGCTGCATTGATGCCCGACCAGTCGCCAATGCTCGATCTGCCGAGCCGGGTCTCGTATATTTCCAAGAGCGGGAAACCCGATTTCTGGGTTCACCCGCTGGCCGCCGCGACGCGCGGTCTCGAAGGACGCGAGATCGCCGAGATCGCCCTCATGCGCGATGCCGGGGCGAGGGGTGTCGCGACCGGTCGCCAGTGGATTGCGGATAGCGGCGTCATGCTGCGATTACTCCAATATGCCGCCATGCTCGACATGCCCGTCGTCACCCATGCCGAGGATGCGGCTCTGGTGGGCGAAGCTGTTGCCACGGCGGGCGAATATGCCACGCGCAGGGGTTTGCCGAGTGCACCGGCGCAGGCAGAGGCAATCGCTGTTGCGCGCGACCTCGCGCTTGCGGATATGGCGCGGGCGCGGATCCATTTCCGTCAAGTTACGACACGTGTCGGATTGGACCTGATCCGCAAGGCCAAGGCCGCAGGCCAAGAGATCACCGCGGGCGTCACGCCGGCCCATTTCATGCTGTCCGACCTTGCAACGGCTGAATTCCGCACCTTCGCCCGCCTTTCGCCGCCATTGCGCAGCGAAGATGACCGGCAGGCGGTTCGCGAAGCTATTGCCGACGGAACCATCGATGTCATCTCCAGCGGGCACGATCCCCGCGGGCCCGAAGACAAGCGCCTGCCGTTTGCCGATGCGGAGCCGGGCATGGCAGGCGCGGAAACGCTGCTCGCGATGACGCTGTCGCTTGTGCGCGACGAAGTCATCGACCTGGCGCGGGCCTTCGACCTCGTCAGCCGTAATCCTGCGCGACTGCTCGGCATTGAGGCCGGTGAGTTGAAGGCAGGTCTCGAGGCCGACATCGCGCTTATCGATACCGACAAGCCGTGGGTGATACAGAGCGCAAAGATGGAAGCAAGCGCAGGCAATACGCCCTTCGACGGTCAACCCACCCAGGGCAGCGTACTCAAGCTATGGAAGGGCGGCACAGAGGTCGCGCTCTGACGGTCGGTCCATAAGAAAAGCCCCTCCCGGTCGGAACCGGAAGGGGCAAGGCTCGGTGGTATTTCTGGTTCGCGCTTAGCGCGCTGCGACCCGTACCGTTCCGTTGTCGAGCAGTGCGCCCGGCAGCGGATTATTCTGTGCGTAGGCGATACATCCGCCGCCCTTGCCTTTGACGCTGGAGCACATGGAGCGCGCCGTGTCCTTGGCATAGCCGGTTGCGGCGACGCGGAAGTAGAGGCGACCGTTGACGCGTGCGCGGCTGATGGTGCGCTCTGCATCGGCCAGCTCGGGATACATGGCCTGGAACTTGTCCCAGCCTGCCAGCGCGTCTTCCATTGTGAAGTAGGAGCCGAGCTGGATGTTGTAGTCACCCTTGGCGACCGCGAGGCGGGGTGCAGGCTTGGCGGCAGGTGCCGGCTTGGAAGCTGCAGCGGGTTTCGCAATCGGCTTGGAAACCTCATCTTCACTATCAAGCGACGCAACCACGACCGGCTTGTCCGCTGCCGGCTTGGCCGGAACGAAACGCGGTTCGTCTGCGACCGGAGCTGCAGGCGCTGCGTCGGCAAAGGTTGCATCGGCATCGACGTCGAAGATCTCGATCTCTTCTGCCGGTGCGGCTGCGGGGAGTTCGGCGGCGAATGCCAAGTCGCTGTCCGCCTGCTCGACGTTCTCCGAAGCGAGCATGTCGACGCTGGGATTGTTGTTGAGCGCCAGCATCGTCGGGAGGCCCGGATCGTTCTGGATCTCGACGTTCAACAGGCTCGCGATGCGGGTGCGATACTGTTCGGGACGGGCAATCGCGCCCCATTCAGCCATGCGATCGCCAACCTTGTCGGCCGGTACGTCTTCGGCGACCATGATGCGCGCTTCGCGCCACTGGCCGCTCATCGCATAGGCATAGGCGAGGTTCTGGCGAACCTTGGGCGTGTTCTGGCCGCCGCGAAGGGCGTTCGACAGGACATGCACGCCGCGCTGCGGCTGGCCGGCGAGGGCAATGGCAAGGCCGTAGTCGGCCGGATCGATCGCAGCTTCATGACGCTCGAGCGTGTAGATCGCGGCCGGGCGGTCGCCCATGCCGGTCTGCGCAAGCGAAAGGCTGATGACCGTACGCGGCGAGGTGTCGCCGAGCTCGATCGCGTCCGAGAACGCCTGGGATGCGGACGCAAAGCGTCCGGCTTCCAGATAGGCATTGCCCAGAAGGGTGCGGGTGTAGGCATCGCGCGGGCTGGCAAGTACAGCGGCTTCCGCGTGGTCGACAGCCTTGTCGCCCTTGCCCTTTTTCAGCGCGGTTTCGGCCTTGGCGGCAGAATGCGCGGCAGTGGGTGCGACCTTGCCGGTGCAGCCGGCAAGCGCGGTCGATGCAAGTGCCGTGGTGACGGCAAGCCGGATCAAGGTGTTCCTGTTGGTCATTACTTTACCCCTCAAAAGGCGATCCCACGTCTTTCAAATTCAATGTGAGCGCTGCTGCACCTGGGCAGCAAGGCTGGCGATTTCCGGCATTTCGGCCAAGAGGCCGTCAAGAGCGTCGGTCACGAGCTGCTGGGCGCTGCTGCCGCGAACGGTGCAGGCAAGACGCAGCATCAGGTGACGTTCCGGGTCGAGGCGCAGCGTGAAGGCCGCGCGCTTACCCTTGCTCGCCGCGCTGGAACGCTTGGCGGGCTTGGTCTTGTTCTTCTTGGGCGCAGCCATGGCCGAAGCGTCGAAGCGGACTTCGGTCTTCTGTTCCGGCTCGGCGGCGTCGCCGTTATCCCGGCTGGCAAGCTGGCTGGTGATTTTGTCGATCGATTCGCGCACCTGGTTCGCAGTAGGCGATTCGTCACCCTGGCGTACGTTGATCGGGACGATGTCCGCACCCTCGGAAGGCTGCTCGTCATTGTCCTGTGCGAAGTCAGTTTCCTCGACCTGCTCGACCGGACCGGCCTCGATCAGGCTCGATTCGGACAGCGAGGGCGCCTTGGGCATGATGCGGCGCGCTTCGCCCGCATCGCTTGCGGCTTCGGGGAAGGCGGTCGACGGGGCATCTTCACCCATGTCGTTCCACCCCAGATCCTCGAGATTGGCTGCTGCGGCTACGCCGTCGACCGGGCCGAGGGCCGCGGACTGCGGACGCATGGCAGGCTTCGCGCCGCCCTTGCGTGCAAGCAGGGTCGAGGAAAGAGATGCGAAATTGGCGTCTGACATCCGGCTGGCCTCCGCCTTTCCTTAGTTGCTCTTACTGGGCCACCCGACGACCGAAGCCGCCGGCGGGGCGATATGCACCGGGCTGCTGCGCCTGCTGATTCGGCGCAGAGAAGACGGTGCGGCGGAACTGCTTTTCGAGCCGATCCGAAATATACTTCCAGAGAGCAGTGACCTCGGCCGACGAACGGCTTTCCGGGTCGACTTCCATCACCGTGCGGCCGTCGATCATCGAGGCAGCGAAATCGGTGCGATGGTGAAGGGTGATCGGGGCAACGGTGCCGTGCTGCGAGAGCGCGACTGCTGCTTCCGAAGTGATCTTGGCCTTGGGCGTTGCAGCGTTGACCACGAAGATCAGCGGCTTGCCGGCGCGTTCGCACAGGTCGACCGTTGCGCCAACGGCACGAAGATCGTGCGGGCTGGGGCGAGTCGGAACCACGATTAGCTCAGCGACCGAGATCACCGACTGGATAGCCATGGTGATCGCCGGCGGCGTATCGATGACCGCGAGCTTGAAGCCCTGCTGGCGGAGAATCGCCAGGTCGGCTGCAAGACGTGCGACGGTGGTCTGGGCGAAGGCGGGCAATTCCGCTTCACGTTCGTTCCACCAGTCGGCCAGCGACCCCTGCGGGTCGATGTCGATCAGGACGACCGGGCCAGCGCCCGCTCGCTGGGCCTGAACGGCCAAATGTCCGGAGAGCGTGGTTTTACCCGATCCGCCCTTCTGCGATGCCAAAGCCAGTACACGCAAGGCTAGGTCCCCCTATAGCGCCTGTAACAATCAATATGCCGCTGGTTTGCGGCGGTCTCGAATTGAGGGGATCGCAGACTACCCCTAATTTAAGGTTAATCCTGTTAAACATTCCGCATCGCCCGAACGGCTGGGAGATGTTAACGCACGGCCTGCTATTCCGTGCAGCGAGGCGGGACGGGTCCCGCTCCCACTTGGATCGGGGCAGACTTATGACGGCGGCGGGTAAATATTTGGTGGCATTGGGCTCTGCGGCAATCGCGGTGGTTTGCGCAGCGCCGGCGCTGGCGGACACGCGGTCCGGCGTGATCGCCTGGAATGCGGGCGACTACAGTGCCGCAGTGCGCGAATGGCAGGCACCTGCCGCGCAAGGCGACGCAAATGCCCAGTTCAACCTGGGGCAGGCTTATCGCTATGGCCGCGGGGTGCCGCAGGACCTGACGCGCGCCGAGGAATATTATGCCGCCGCCGCCGCATCGGGTCACGAGGATGCTGCCGATCTTTATGGCATCCTCCTTTTCCAGCGCGGAGCCGAGGCAGAGGCGCTTCCCTATCTGCGGACTGCCGCGAGACGCGGGAATACTTCCGCGCGGTATTTCCTCTCGCTTGCCCATTTCAATGGCGACGTAGCGGAAAAGGACTGGCCGCTTGCCTATGCCCTTGCATCGCTGGCCGATGTCGGCGGCTTGCCGCAGGCCACCCGCGCGCTCGGGCGAATGAATCCCTATCTGTCCGCCGAACAGAAGCGCGAGGCGCTGATGCTGGCCGAACAGATCGGCGAGTCCGAGCTGGTTCCGAAGCGCGATATCAATCTCATGGCCATTGCGCCGGGTGGACAGACAACACCGACCCGGCAAGCGCGTGCTACTGCGCCTGCCGCTTCCCCTGCGCCTGACGCTGCGGCGAAGAGCCAGGCCGCGCCCCCCGCGCGTACCGCATCTGCCAACAGAGCAGCGGGTCCATGGAAGGTGCAGCTCGGTGCCTTCGGCGTTCCGGAAAATGTCCCTCGTATGTGGAACAGTGTTGCCGAGCTTCCCGAAATCGAGGGTCGTGAGCGCATCGAGAAGCCTGCAGGGCGGCTAACGATCTTGCTGGCTGGCGGTTACGCAAGCCACTCTGAGGCGAGTGTCGCCTGTGCCGCGTTGAAGCGGCGAGGACACGATTGCCTTGTAACACGGTGATCCCGGCCCGCTTCCCTGAGTCGTAGTTCCCGCTATTGGTGCGGAAGATGATGCAAAATATCGGCCTCTCGTGAGCGAATCGACACCCGACATGATCCAGCCGATCGCCGAATCTGGCGAGCGGATCGAAAGCCTCGACTTCGTGCGTGGGATCGCGGTGATGGGCATCCTCGTGGCAAACATCATTGCCATGGGCCAGCCGTTCGAGGCCGCCTTCTTTCCCGGTGCGTTCACACACAAGCCGACAGATCTGGATATGCACCTGTGGGTCGGGCAATTCGTGCTGATCGACGGCAAGATGCGCGGGCTTTTCAGTCTGTTGTTCGGGGCGGGGCTCTTTCTATTTCTCGAAAAATCCTGGGAAAGCGGGCGCACGCTGGGCCTGCAGGCGCGGCGTCTGTTCTGGCTCGGTTGCTTCGGCCTTTTTCATTACTACTTCATCTGGGCGGGAGACATTCTGTTCCTCTACGCAGTGTGCGGTTTCGGCGTGATCGCGCTTTCAGGCCTTTCAGCCCGGTTGCAGTTGGCGTTCGGTTTGATCGGCTATCTGACAGGCGCGCTGTTCTTTGCGCTCGTCAATTTCATCACGCTGCGGGCTATCGAGAACGATGGAGCGCCTGAGGGCATGGGACGCGCCTTCATGGAGGCAGCCGAATACGGTCTCGACGATGCACAAGTCGAAACCGCGATCCGGCAGGATGGTACTTACTTGGATTTCGTGGCGCATACCTTCGAGATGCACGCTTCCGAACCATTCGCGAGCCTGCTCGATGGCGCGATGGAGGCACTGCCACTGATGGCGATCGGCATGGCGCTCTATCATTTCGGCCTGTTCGAAGGCAGGCTGAATGGCCGCAGGCTGCTTGCCTGGTCGTGGGCTTGCTTCCTCGCCGGCGGCGCGGCGCTGCTCTGGATTGCCCTCGCCACATTGGAAGGCGGTATCGGCTATTACGAGGGCCTCGCTGCATCGACCGGGTGGGCGCCCGTGCCGCGCCTCGTCATGATGCTCGGCATGCTGGGGCTGCTGGTCAGCTACGCGCCGCATGCGGGCGGATGGCTCGGGCAGAGCATCAAGGCTGCGGGCTGGGCGGCCTTCACCAATTATTTGGGTGCTTCGATCGTAATGCTGTTCGTCTTCGGCAATTGGGGGCTGGACCTGTTCGGCGAACTGCCGCGGACACTGCTCTATTGCGTGGTGTTCCTGACCTGGATCGCAATGCTCGTCTGGTCCGGGCAGTGGCTGAAGCATTTCCGCTACGGACCCCTCGAATGGCTCTGGCGGTGCCTGACCTACGGCAGGATGTTCGCGATACGGCGCTGATCGCTTGCTATTGCGAATAAGTCGCATCATACGTGCTCTTGCGAATCACTCGCAAAGGGAAGCCAAGCGCATGTACACCTGTATCTGCAATGCCATCCGTGAAACCGATCTGCGCAATGCCGCGCGCCGGTGTCCTGGCGATGCAGAGGCTTGCTACGCTTCGCTCGGCAAACGTCCGGCTTGCGGCACCTGCCTCGATGAAGCCGAAGCGATCATCTTCGAAGAGCGCGAACTCGCCTTCAAGCCGACCACCGTCGCCGCCTAGTTTCCGCTACTGAAAATCGCTCGCAACTGTCGGAATTCCGCCATTTTTTTGCTACTCGACCTTGTTTCCGTTGCATCGAGCGCGCATAGCTTCGCTTGAAATTTTCTAGCGGAGAAGTGAGCCATGAAGGGCGATGCCAAGGTTATCGAGTTCCTCAACAAGGCGCTCACCAACGAGCTGACTGCGATCAACCAGTACTGGCTGCATTACCGCGTCCTCGCCGACTGGGGTGTGACCAAGCTCGCCGAATACGAGCGGCACGAATCGATCGACGAGATGAAGCACGCCGATGTCCTGGCAGAGCGCATCCTCTTCCTCGGCGGCCTTCCCAATTTCCAGGCAATCCACAAGCTGAAGGTCGGCGAGACGGTCGAGGAGATCCTCAGGGCGGATCTCGCGGTCGAGATGGAAGCGATCCCGCTGCTCAAGGACGCGATCACGCATTGCGAGGAAGTCCGCGACTACACCACCCGCGAGATCTTCGAGCGCATCCTCGAAAGCGAGGAGGAGCATGTCGACTTCCTCGAAACGCAGTTCGATATGATCGAGCGCATGGGCCTGCAGAATTACGTGCAGCTCAACTCTAAGGCTGCCGGCGAGGTCGAGGAGGGCTAGTTCGGTCCCAGCTCCCAAAAGCTTGCGTAATCGCCGCCGTGCTTGATCAGTCGGCCTAGCCGGCGCTCGCCCGCCCACAGCTCGGCGCTAACATCGCGCATATTGATGTCGGCAATGGCGAGGGCAGTCGGCACGTCCAGCGCGTCGACGATCATGGGGTCGCCACTGCTCGAGCACCGCTGTTCTATGGACACATGAATACGCGTCATGGCGTTCTCCTCTCTTGCTGTGGCGGATTGATGCGCAGCGGGAATGAACAGCGCGCAACCGCGGACATACGGTCTCGCCGCAGTAACTGCCTGCCCCCGTTGGGGCAGGAACGCACGGTCAACCGAGTGTTCTAGAGCCGGTCCATCGAGAGCCAGGCGGTCTCGCCCTGCCAGATTTCGTCCAGCTTGGCCTTGGCAGCACGCGCTTCCATGCGGTTTCCTGCTGCGGCTTGCGCTTTCGACAGACCGTACAGCGCCCAACCGCTGTTCGGTGCCTGGAACAGCGCCTTGCGGAACGCGGCAACAGCTTCGTCGTGACGGCCAAGCTTGTAGAGCGCGGCGCCGCGCGATTGCGCGACAGGGTAGTACCAGAAGGGCGGCTCGGAATAGGGGATGGTCGTTTCGATGCTTTCCGCCAACTCGTAATGGCGAACCGCACTTGCGGGGTCGCCTTGTGCCATCGCCAGACGGCCACGAGCGGCAGCCGCAGCAAGCTTGACCAGGTCGGGTGCGGGGAACAACTGCTCGGTCATCAACACCACGCCAGGAGCCTCGGCCATGGCGTCGATCTCGGCGATCGTCGCCTCGGCGCTGGCATCGTCTCCCGCCAGTGCATGGCCGACAGCGCGCGCGTAGAGCCGCATGGCATCGACGTAATCGAGCGGTGATTTCTCTTCGGTCAGCGCGAGAATGGCCTGCGGCGATCCTGTATGGGCCAGCGCGTAATTTGGCGCTGCACGAATCGCCTGCATCCATGCCAGCTCCTTGGCGACATCGGCATCGAGGATAGACTGGAGCCGCGCGGCCTCGCCTGCCACCGCCTGCATGTTCCCGACCATCAAAGCGCTGACGAGCAGGAAGTGAACGTTGTGCGGATAGTAGCCATAGCGATAGATCGCATCCTGCGGCGCGCTTGCAAGATAGGCCTCGTCGGCGCGGGCGGCCTTGATGTTTGCGTCGATCGAATCCGCATAGCGCCCGATGCGGTAGTAGAT
>JABDNC010000128.1 GCA_013001165.1 Erythrobacter sp. | reverse complement strand
CAGGCGCTGGCCGTGACCCAGCCGCTTGCTGAGACCGAGAATGTCCGCAAGCCGGCAGTGATCCTGAAGGCGAGCGACGAATTCAAGCAGGCGCTGATCGAGGAAGAAGGCGTTCGCTATACCGTATATCGCGACGTTGCGGGCTATCCGACCGTGGGTGTCGGCCACCTAGTACGGCCCGCCGATAACTTGCGAGTGGGCGACAGGGTTTCCGAACAGCGCGTACTCGACTTGCTGGAAGAAGACTTGAAGATCGCCGAACGCGGTGTGCGGGTCCTCGTCGGCGACCTGCCGCTGTACCAGCACGAATTCGATGCACTACTCGACCTCGTCTACAATGTCGGACTTGGCAACGTTTCCGAGCGCGAAAGCCCACGCCTCAACGCCGCCATCGCTGCGCACGATTACGAAGCGATTGCCGCCGAACTCGATTATACCCACGCGGCCGGCAAGGTTGCGCGGGGACTTGAGTACCGTTCGGAGCGCAGGGCGCAGATCTTCATGGACGCAAGCTATGATGACCCGCGCGAAACCGGGGCCACCCGGGCAACCACGTAAAATATAATTGCTGGCAAACCGGCGTGCAGGCGCTATTGTTATCGCGTGCATAATACCGGGCGCACTGAAATTTCAGGCCTTCCCGAAGCGGATCGCGATGAAGGATGGATTGCCGAACGGCAGTACGAAGTCTTGCGCGCTATTTCCGAGGTCGAAAAACGCACGCTCCTCGCGAATATTTTAGGCACCGCCCTGATCGTCGGGATAGCGCAGTTGCTACCCAACGGCAGGGCTTTCCTCCTACCTGCCGTCTTCCGGTTTATCGCGATCCTGCTGACAGCCATCGTATATGAGCGCATGCGAAAGGAAATCAGCGAAAGCCGCTCGATCCAGCGCACGATAACGGCGGGCATGGCAGTCGGGGTGCTCGGCGGGTCTAGCTGGGCGCTGCTGCTGATGCCGCTGCTGCTGGAGCCCTCCCTTCACCCCGCAGCATTCCTCGTGTTCGGCGGAATCATGATTTGCGTCGCGCTGGTCATCACGAACACCTCCTCCACGCTGCATATCTGGGCACCTTTCACTTTTGCATTCCTCGCGACTGCAGGGATCGGGCTGTCTGCTGCACCCAGTGACTTTGTGCTGGTTATGGGGCCGGGACTGGTTCTCGTATTCGCGGCGGTGTCGCTGTTCAGTTTCGGTGCGGCCAAGCAGCGCATCGTCGCCGCAGACATGCTGGTCCAGAATATGCGCTTGGGAGAGGAACTTACCGAAGCGCTCAGCCAGGCGGAATTTCTCGCCACGCGCGATCCGCTGACAGGGCTATACAACCGCCGCGCCATCTTCGAGCACAAGCTCCACGCCAATGCGCTGTGCGATCCGGGACATGTGATGATCATCGACGTGGACCGCTTCAAACGGGTGAACGACAAGTTCGGTCACGAGACAGGCGACCGCATGCTTGTCGCCATCGCCGCCACTATCCGTGACAATCTTCGCGAACTCGACGGCAAAATGCACTTTGCGGCCCGTCTGGGCGGCGAAGAGTTTGCAGTGTTCATCGACATACCGGGCGTGGACGATGCCATCGCGATCGCCGAGAAAATGCGCCAAAACATCAAGGATCTTGCCGTAGACGAGAAGCTGCCAGCCGGACTGGCGACGGCATCGATCGGCCTGTCATCCCTGCGCAAGGACGAAACCGTCGGCGATGCCTTGAAACGGGCCGACGACGCCCTCTACGAGGCGAAATCCGGCGGGCGCAACAAGGTCTGCTATAACCCCGCCTGACTGAATTTTCTCTCCAGATCCGCCTGACCGAACCGGCCAGAATTATGACCCATCGCCTTTTCGTCGCCATCCGCCCGCCCGAAGCCATCCGCGATGCGTTGATCGACCTCATGGAAGGCGTCGACAACGCTCGCTGGCAGGACGAGGACCAACTCCACTTGACCCTGCGGTATGTCGGCGAAACCGACCCTCACACGGCTGACGACCTAGCCGAGGCTCTTGCCGCCATCCGCGTGGAGCCTTTCGAACTTTGCGTGAGCGGGGTCGATTTCTTCGAACGTAAGGGCGTGCCGCATACGCTTTGGGCAGGCATCGTGCCGAGCGAGCCCCTGCTGCGCCTGCAACGCAAGGTAGAGCGTGCCTGCACCTCGATCGGACTAGCACCGGAAACGCGCAAATTTGCGCCTCACATCACCATGGCCCGGCTGAATGCCTCCTGCGGTCCTTCGGCCCCGTTCCTTGCACGCAATGCGGGGCTTTCGCTTGGACCGTGGCGGGTGGACCACTATATCCTGTATGAAAGCCACCTGCGCCCGCAGGGATCGCTTTACGAGCCGATCGTCACCTATCGCTGCAAGAGCCCATGAACCTCGCATTCACCACCAGATTGTATGCTCTTGTCCCGGTCCTCCTGGCCGCGTCATGCTCGCCAGTTTCCGAAACGGAGACGGACGACGATCCGGCGCGCCAGCAGTTGCTCGAGACAATCGGCGACGCAGGTTCCGATTCCTCCCTGGACGATTGCCTGCTCTATGTCTGGTCTGGCGAGGAAGATCCCGACATCGAATTCGACCGTGCCCACGATGTCGTCCAGGGAGGCGCGATCTCCTGCGCTACCGGAACCAGCCCGAGCCGCTTCGAAGCGGCGATCGGCGCATTGCGAGAAGCGGCGCAAAGCGGCGACAAGGCCCGCCTGCTCGAACAGTTGGGCATCCCGCTTCTCTACATTGACGAAGATGGCCGCCAGCAGGACTTGACCGAGGAACAGGTCGATGCGCTGTTCGACGACATTTTCGACGAGCGCATGTTAGAGATGCTGCGCAGGCTCGATCTTTCGCAAATGACGGTCGAGAAGGATCGGGGCGGCTTCTTCCAGCTCGGCACGCTGTGGCTGGTCGTCGGCGAAAGCGGCCGCCCGCAGGTCGTGACCGTCAATCGGCAAGCGCTCGTCGAAGCGGCGGAAACGGCCCGCGAGCAGACCGAACTCGGCCAAGGTCGCGCCATCGAATAGAACTCACCACAGTATAAAAGCGCCAAAGTAGCATCGCTTGCCGGAATCGGTTGTATTCCGCCGCAATCCACGGCAAATTCTCCGCGGATCGTAAATGCAGGGGTTGCATCATGAAGAATTTGAATGGCGTCGCCACTATGGCGGCAATCGTGTCTCTGGGCGTCGGCTCGGCGGCAATCGCACAGGATCGCCAGAGCCTTCCTCCCGTTCCAGTGAAAACGGCGCCCGCACCGACGCAGACGACTGCGCCGCCCCCGGTCATGGTTCCGCCTCCGCCGACTGTCGCCATCGAAAGCGAGGAAGAAAAGCCTTCGCTGTTCGAAACGCTGACCAAGTCCGCGAACACGCGCCTCGACCCCCAGCAGCGTGCGCAGGCCCTGCTGGACGATATTCCCGTGAATGTCGCGGTAGAGCCGATGGCGCTCGCCGAAATGTTTACCCGCGCCGAATTGCTTCACCGCTCGGTCGCCATCGACGTGCCTGTAAAACTCGCCCCGCAGAGCGGTGAGGAGCCGACGGGCAATGTCTGGCACACTGGCGACGCGCCGCAGAACCGCCTGCTGCTGCAGACCAATGCGCGTGCCGCTTCGGCCGCGACTGCCACGATGACCTGGAAAGACGGCAGCACATCCGATGTCGAGCTTTACGAAGCGCGCTTCCGTTCGACGAAAGACCCGCGCAGCCTGACCTCGCTGAACGGCAAGGTCTATTGCGCTACTCGCCTCAAGGCTCCCACGGGCGAGGACGATGCCTGCCTGATCGACCGGGACATGGACGGTACCTTCGACGAATACGCCTTCATCGCGGAACGCTCCGGCAAGTCGGTCCATGGCGCTGTCGTCCTGACCGCAGCCATCCCGATGGTGACCCCGGCTCCCTACAACGTTCGCACCGAAGGCCTACCACAGCTCAAGGCCGAGTGGACGACCTGCGGCAAGGATTGGGACCTGCCCTTCTACCAGCTTCGCCTCGCCAGGAACGAGCACGGCGACGTGACCGATGGCGGTCGTGGTTCCTATTACGGCGATCCCTATTGCGCGAAGGCAACCAAGTTCGAGAGCATGACGCCCGAACAAAAGGGTGGACGTATCGCGCGCATGGGTCCGGCTGTTGCAGAGATTAGCTCGAAGAAATCGG
>JABDNC010000116.1 GCA_013001165.1 Erythrobacter sp. | reverse complement strand
TGAGGCGCGCGACCTTCATGTCCAGCGCGAGCGCGGTTGCAGACGTGCTGCCAAGGCTGGCACCGGTCTCGGTCGGATCGAGACGAAGCAGCGGCTGGTCGGCTGTCACAGCATCGCCGGGCTTCACAAGAATATCCTCGAGAATGCCGCCTTCAAGGCTGGATACGACCTGCAGTTCGCTGCTGGAAATCACGCGGCCCATACCGCGGACGGTCCGGTCGATCTCGGCGAAAGCGGCCCAGATCAGGAAGACCGCGAAGAAGATGGTGATCCCCCAGAACAGGACCTTGGAGGCCATGCCCGGTTCGATCTCGGCAACCATGTCCTCGATATGGCGCTCGTGCTCCTGCGCCTCGATCAGTTCGGGTTCGTGCTGGGGGTTGGCGGGGACCATGTTCATGGCTGCTTCTTCCCCTGTGCGAGCTTTTCAAGGACCTTGTCGCGCGGGCCATCGGCCACGACCTTGCCGCGGTCCATGATGATGATGCGATCGACCAGCTTCAGCAGCGGCTGCCTGTGAGTCACCACGACCAGCGTTCGGCCCTTGAGCTCGTCTTCGAGGCGGTTGATGAGGTCGGCCTCGGTCTGCGCGTCCATGGCGCTCGACGGCTCGTCCATCACAACAATCGGCGGCTTGCCCGCAAGGGCGCGTGCAATGGCGATAGATTGGCGTTGCCCACCCGAAAGACCCTCGCCACGGTCGACCAGCCCGAGGTCGTAGCCGTTCGAAATACGGGAGACGAACAGGTCGGTGCCCGACACACGCGATGCGCGCAGCATTTCCTCATCGTCGATATAAGGCCGCTCGAGCACGATATTCTCGCGGATCGAACCGGAGAACAGCGCGGGTTCCTGCAGCACCGAACCGATCTGCGAACGCAAAGAATAGGGATCGAATTGCGCGATATCGATGCCATCGACCAGCACCATGCCATCTTGCGGCGGATAAAGGCCGAGCATCATGCGCGCGATAGTCGACTTGCCCGAACCAACACGGCCTAGCAGCGCGACATGTTCGCCCGGCTTGATCTTGATATTGACCTTTTCAAGCGCAGGCTCCGTTCCGCCCGGATAGGCGAAGGTTACGTCGCGCAGCTCGATCGAACCGGAGGTCGAACCCATTTTCAATGGCTCTGTGGCTGGCCCTTCGACCGGCTGCTCCATGAGCTGGCGGACCTGGCGATAGGCCGTGCGGGTCGAGGTAATGCGTCCCAGCAACTGGCTGATCTGCGCCAGCGGTGCAATCGCGCGCCCAGCCAGGATCGAGCAGGCAATTAGCCCGCCGAGCGTAAGGTTCTGGTTCGCCACCGCGAACACGCCGACGATGACGACACCGGCATAGCTGATCATGCCGGCGGTGGTCGCAAAAGTCGTACCGATGGACGAGATGAGGCGCTGGCGCAGATTGCTTTGTGAATGCTCGCGAACCGCCTCTTTCCAGCGACGCCGCAGCATGGTGTCGGCGCCCGAGACCTTGACGTGTTCGATGCTGCCTACCGTCTCGACCAGCACCGATTGTTTGAGCAGACCTTGTCCGAGGGTCTTGGCGGCTATCCGCTGGAGCGCAGGCTGCGCACCGAGACCGACGAGGATCACGAGCGGCACCATGGCCGCAGGCACGGCCACCACCCAGCCACCGATCATGGCGACAACGGCGAGGGTGATAATGATAAAAGGCAAATCGACCACGGCCACCAGCGTGGCGGAGGCGAAGAAGTCGCGGATCGTTTCCAGCTCGCGCATCATGCCGGTAAGCTGGCCAGTCGAACCCTTACGCAGCTCGAGGCGCATGGCGAGCAGGCGCTGGAACACGTCCTCGCCCACTTCCTCGTCGATCCGCGCACCTGCGAAATCGACGAAATAGGCGCGCAGCAGCTTGAGGATGAAATCGAACAGCAGGATGATGCCGAGGCCGATGGAAAGCGCCAGCAGCGAGCCGTAGGCCGCATTCGGCACCACCCGGTCATAGACCGTCATGGTGAACAGCGCGCTGGCGAGCCCGAAGACGTTGATCAGCGCAGCGGCAATGGCGACCTTGGAATAGGTTCGCCAGTTGCGCCTGATCGGTTCGGCAAGCCAGTCGGCCAGCCGCTTCTCCGGGATCTCGATGAGCGACATATCGCTCACAACGGCACCTCTTCTTCCTCGATTTCCAGCACGTCGAGCAAACGCCCGGTGCGTAAGAGCAGGATGTAGCGCGCCTGATCAAGCTCCGTCAGGGCGCGGATATAGGCAGTCGCGGCATTAAGATAGACATTCTGCGCATCGGCCACGTCGAACAGCGAACCGCGCAACGCCCCGAAACGCGCCACTACGATGTCGCGCGACTGGCGCGCAGCCTTGTAGGCTTCCTCGAGCGCAGCAACCTGCTCCTCGATTGCACGGACATCGGACCATGCGACCGATGCGTCGCGGATCGCCTCCTCGCGGATACGGTCGGCTACAGCGTCGGCGGCCTCGGCTTCGGCATCGGCTGCACGTGCCCTCGCCCAGACGCCTCCCCCGAACACCCGCCAGTTGAGATTGAGCGTGCCGCGCACGTCGTAATCGTCGCGGTCGTCTTCCAGAATGCCGTAACGCCCCGCATCGAGGCGTCCGGTGAGATTGGGCAGTTTCTGCTTGTCGGCGACACTGGCCTCTTCATCACGTGCATCGGCAATCGCTTCGGCGCTCTGGACGATGGCGGAATTCTCGGCCGCCATGACGGCATAATCGCGGGAAATGCGGGTAGGATCGAGCAGGGGCGGACGCAGCAGACGGTCGGGCGCTGCAAAACCGCTCAACTGTTCGAAGCGCGCCTCGGCACCAGCCAGCTGGCGGCGGGCCTGTGCCAGCTGCACCTGCCCTTGCGCCCGTAGCGAGGCCACGCGTGCACGGTCGCCTTCGGCCGAAACACCGCGCTCGATCCGCGTTTCTACGGCCTGGTCCAGTCCGTCTTGCGCTGCCACGAAACCTTCGGTCAGTCGCACCAGAGCCTGGTAGCCGAAGACTTGGGTCCAGGCGATCACCATGTCGCCAGCGACTTCGCCAGCCCGCGCCTGACGGTCGAAACCGGCGGCGCGCAGACGGGCATTCGCCGCGCGGGCATTGGCGTTGAGCGCGCCGAAATCGAACAGCGGCTGCGAATAGCCGAGCGTGAAATCGACCCGCTTGGTCGGGCGCGAACGCTCGATCAGGTTCTGGGGATCATTGCTGAAATTGCGGTCGATCGTACGGAAGCCCGAGAGACCGACATCGACTGTCGGCAGATAGCCACTGCGCGCCTCGGCGACGCCGGCGCGTGCAACCTCTTCGCGAGCGCGGAATTCACGATCCACCGGGCTCTG
>JABDNC010000076.1 GCA_013001165.1 Erythrobacter sp. | reverse complement strand
AACCACGATTTTCCGACGAGATGATGGTGCCGTCGGCGCTTACCTTGGCGGAGTGGCGTCGGCGCGGGCCGTAGAGAACTTCGCCGGGGCGCAGCAAGCCGCGTTCGACCAGCCAGCCAAAGGGAATGCGCGGCTGATCGCGCTTCGAGGGTGTCACCAGCATCGAGGTTTCCTCGATCGGCCGCACCCGCGAAAGACGCTCCTGGGCGACGTCGATATAGTCTTGCTCGCGTTCGATGCCGATGAAGTCGCGTTGCAATTGCTTGGCGACTGCGCCGGTGGTGCCGGTGCCGAAGAAGGGATCGAGCACGACGTCGCCCTTTTCCGTGGTGGAGAGCAGCACGCGATAGAGCAGGCTTTCGGGCTTCTGCGTCGGGTGGACCTTTGTCCCGCCCTCTTTCAGCCGTTCCGCGCCGTTGCAGATCGGCAGGACCCAGTCGCTGCGCATCTGGAGCTCATCGTTGAGCGTCTTCATGGCGCGATAGTTGAACTGGTATTTCGCCTTCTCGCCCTGCGAACACCACAGGAGCGTCTCATGCGCATTGGTGAAGCGGGTGCCGCGGAAGTTGGGCATGGGGTTCGACTTGCGCCAGACGATGTCGTTGAGGATCCAGAAGCCCAGATCCTGCAGGATAGCGCCGACGCGGTAGATGTTGTGATAGCTGCCAATGACCCACAGCGCGCCATCGGGCTTGAGGATGCGCTTGGCTTCGATCAGCCAGTCGCGCGTGAAATCGTCATAGGTCTTGAAGGTATCGAACTTGTCCCAGTCGTCGGTCACCGCATCGACATGGCTGCCGTCGGGCCGGTTGAGATCGCCGCCGAGCTGGAGATTGTAGGGTGGATCGGCGAAGACGAGGTCGATGCTGCCGCTCGGGATCGAACGCATAGCTTCCACGCAGTCGCCATCGAGGATCTGCCCCAGAGGCAGCTCCACCGACATCTGCTTCGGTTTCGCCTTCGCAGCCGGTTTGGCGCGCGTCTTCGTGGTCTCCAGGACCGCCATGTGTATTCCCCTGTCCGTAGTTATCCACAGGGTGAGTCCAAAGGGACTCCCAGTCAAGACAGTTGTTTAGCACGCAGTCCTAAAGATGGTGTTAACCATAGGAGAACGAAACGAGTCCCCCACCAGATGTTGAGTCCGGCGCTTGTGCGCAGACTCCAGATGGTGGGGTGTGGCGCGGAAGACTCGGTTTTCGCCCTATTACCTGTTTGCCGCTTGAACTTCGTTTCGTCGCAGCCTGCGCTGAATGGCAGGCCGGAAACGAAGGAAGCGGAGGTACATCCATTCGAACATGGCTAGAACCGCCCGATTGCGCGCGATGAGACCGATCGGGCGCAGCAAGGGAATGGCCCTCCACATCGCCGCAAATGCGGCCGCGCCGGACAGAATATCGCCGTGCTCGCTCGCATGGAACCGCTCAAGCGCCCTTGCCCTGTCGACCGGGCAATCGGTTGGCCCCTCGCCCGAAACATCCACGAACTCGATCGCCCCGCGCGTATCGAGCCGTCGCATCAACGCGATCTCGCGCAAACACAGCGGGCACGCGCCATCGTACCAGACGGTTACTTCGGACATGATCCTACCCTGCCGCCTGTCAGAGGCGGCTCACCACCCAGACCAGCACCAGCGTGTAGAGCAGGATGGCGAAGATCATGAAGGTCGGATTGATCCGTTCGGGGAGCGATGCCTGCGCCATTTCGCCGACGCGTCCAAGCAGTTCGGGCCATGTATATGACACGAAATCGCCTTGCGACATCACCGCGATCAGCCGGTCGTTCTCATCCACCACGGGCAGGCGGCGGAAACGCTCGTTCGACATCATCCGGAGCCAGTCGACGAGATTGTCGTCGACCCGGGCCTTGCGCACCGGCGTCGTCATGATTTCTTCGACCTTGGTTGTCTTCGGATCGAGCTCCTTGGCAATCAGGCGGCGAAAGATATCGCGCTCGGTCATCATGCCGAGAACCTTGCGGTTGCCATCGGTGACGATGATCGAACCAAAATTGTTTGCAGCCATGGGCTGAACCGCCTCAAACACCGTCGTGTCGGGCGAACAGGTCAGCGGATCGGCTTTCTGGGCGAACTCCTTGCGATCCCCGATCCTCACTGGAGTACATCCTCGTAGAGCCAGGCATAACGGCGATGGCTCGAGGTATCGCGTGAGAGATCAAGACCCCCGCGCATCTGGAAGAAGCGGCGCGGCGCGGGCACAGCAGGGCTGTTCTGGGTCGGGGGCTGCCGCAGCTTTCCGCGAAGTTTTTGGACCAGTTGCACGGGTAATCCTCCAGTTGCAAAATGAAATGCGACCTCCTCCGACAACCGGAGGAGAGGCTGGAAGTTCCGGCTTGCGAATTGCGTCAGACGATCTCGCCGAACATATCCATCTGGCTCACCGGCGCGAAACTGCGGCGGTGCAAGGGGGTCGGGCCGTGGATGCGTAGCGCCTCCATGTGGACCTTGGAGCCGTAGCCCTTGTTGCTCTCCCAGCCATACTGCGGGTGAACCTTGGCGGCCTCGACCATGATGCGGTCGCGATATTCCTTGGCGAGGATGGAGGCGGCAGAGATGCAGGCCTCCTTGCCGTCACCGCCCACGATGGCGCGGGCGGGCCAGCACCATTCCTCGCGGCGGCCTTCAGGAGTCATATTGCCGTCGATCAGGACCTCCTGCGGCTCTGCGCCCAGCGCCTCGACGCAGCGCTGCGTCGCCAGCGTCATCGCAAGCATCGTCGCGCCGAAGATATTAAGCCGGTCGATCTCTTCCGGCTCCACCACCGCAAGGCCCCAGGCGCAACGACGCTGGATTTGCGGCTCCAGCTTGGAACGCTTCGCGGCAGAGAGCTTTTTGGAATCATCGAGGCCGCCGGGGCACGGTTTGCACAGGACCACCGCAGCAGCCACAACGGGACCGGCCAGCGGTCCGCGCCCTGCCTCATCGACACCGATGACAAGGGGTGCGTCGCCGAGACCATTTTCGGGAGTAGAAGAAAACATGAAGCGCCTATCGATCCTCAGCCTGACCCTATCGCCGATCGTGCTGCTCGCAAGCTGCGGCAGCGGGTATTCCACCGGCAGCGACACGGGTGATGCCGCTTCGACGCCCGCTCCGGTCGAGCCGACCGAAACGGCTTTCGAGATTACCGAGCGCGGAACCTTCAACCAGCCGTGGGCCTCGGCTTTCATTCCCGGTACCGGCATGCTGGTCATCACCGAAAAGCCCGGCACGATGAAATTCCTCGACACCGCCAGCGGGCGGCTTGGCACTATTACCGGAGTGCCCGCGGTCG
The DNA here is from genome assembly GCA_013001165.1 of Erythrobacter sp. GTDB lineage: Bacteria > Pseudomonadota > Alphaproteobacteria > Sphingomonadales > Sphingomonadaceae > Qipengyuania. Next base: position 106 of record JABDNC010000076.1, on the reverse strand, counting down.
ACTATGGCGGACAGGGCGGACTTGGCGAAGTCGCCTTCCTCGAAAGCGAGGCCGATTCCGATCCGTCGAACCGCACCATTTATCTCAGTTGGGCCGAAGCAGGTGA
>JABDNC010000118.1 GCA_013001165.1 Erythrobacter sp. | reverse complement strand
GCGCCGAAGTTGTAGCTCAGCGTGCCCATCAGCGAGTGGGTGCGGAGCTTGCCGTCCAGATCGCGACCACCGAGGTCGACGAGTGCGACGTCTTCAGCCGTGAACATGCGATAGCGCAGGCCGACGTCGATGTTGTCGGTCAGCGGAGCGCGAACGCCCGCGAGAAGCTGCCATGCGAGGTCGCTGCTCGAATCGTCGATCGACGGACCGTTGACGTTAACAGCCATTTCGACGTTCGTGCGAGCGACACCGATACCAGCACCTGCGTAGGCCTGAATGCCGTCGTCCGAACCGAAGTCGAACAGACCGTTGAGCATGAAGCTCAGCGCGTCGATACCGCCGTCGGCGACATAGGAACCGCTGGGCGTACGGCCGTTCGGGCCGAGACCGCTGGCGATGCCGGTCGTGCCGATCAGGGCGTCTTCGATGTCAGCATCACGATAGCTGACTTCTGCTTCCAGACGGAATGCACCGAAGTCGTAGCCGACGTAGCCGCCGACATCGTAACCGGTGTCTGCGCCAACGACGATTTCGTCGGTGCCGGCGTCGACATCAAGATCGAGGTCTTCCACGATCATCGGGCCGAATTCGGCGCCGATGTACCATGCATCCTCTTTGGCGAGGGCAGGCGAAGCAAGGGCCGTAGAGGCCATCGCCATGCCAATGACGAATTTCCGCATTATTTATTTCCCCTTTTTGCGAATTGGAGCCACCGAGTGAAACTTATCTAACTTTGCCTAGTCTCACTGGCAAGCGGGCATTGAACGGGAACTGTTGCAAGAATGTCGCGCTTTCCGATTGAAACCTTTCGAAAAAACGACTGCATGATCCCTCCATGACGCTGGCCCAACGCCGCAGTTGTAAAGCGGTTCCCTCCGAGTTCAGGAAAATATTCCGAAATCCTTCAGTGCCGCCAATAGGTTGGCAAGGACGGCGCGAGCTTCGACATCGACCACGCTTCCTCCGGACGGTTCGGCAGGCGCGGCAAGCCGCTGCCACGCACCCGAGAATATGAGCCATGTCGATTGCGATGTATCGCGAATTAGCATTCCGTCTTTCGGCGCGGCGATGGTCCACTGGGTTCCGTCCCAACCGGCCAGCGCCCCGTCTTTACCCGTCCATTCGCCGGTAGCGTTTGCGGCGATCAGGTAGCAATCGCCTGCGATTGCGCTGGTCGGGGGATCGGCACGCTCATCGGCCACGCTTGGCTGGGTCAGCAGGTCCAGCCGCGCCAGTGCTTCATTCACCACAAACTCCTTCTGAGCCTGACCGGCGAGCATGGCTGTGCTGCGGACCGCGCAACGCCTCCGGCTCGGCGGCAGAATACAAGGTAGCCATGGCACCGTTGGCGAAGGTGATCGTACGCAAGGAGGGCTGGAAATCGGGCGCGCGCCATGGCGGTGAGCAAGCCAGAATCCCGCTTTCCCCTTCCACCATAACTGCGCGCGTCTTTGCCAGCGATGCGCCGACAAGGGCGATCCTGGCGTCGGGATTCGCGTCGGCTATTTCGAGCACCCACTCTGCCCCGGCGCGGGTTTTGCCGAAGCCACGGCCCGCCTTGACAAGCCATGTGTGCCAATCGCCGGTAGGGGCGAACTGGGTTTCGCGCCCCTGTTTGCGCCAGTGGTAGGGCCACTCCTTCCGCTCCTCCTCGGTGAACTTGCGAACAAGGGCGCGCCGCTCATCCGGCTCGGTCTTGCCCATCCAGTCCGACGGATCGGGTGAAACAGTCATCTCACCGTTCCTTCCCCTCCGCCCGCTCGCGCGCGACGACGCGCTGACGGATCTCCTCGACCTTGCGATCGATCGACGCGCGAATTTCGGCCACGCTGGCATTGCCGCGCTGGGCGCGGGTGCGGGCGACGCTGTCGCGGTGGGCAGCGAGCACGCGCAGCGCCGAGGCAAAGTCATACTTGTTGCCATCGGTCGTAAGGAAGTCGCCTTCGCGCAGCCGACGCAGCACCTCGAGTTCGAGGTGGTCGTATCCCTCGCACAGGGCTTGCTGCCACTTCTCGTAAAAGGTCGGCTTCTCGCGCCGTTCGCGATAGGCTTGCGAGGATTCAACACCGGCGAGCTTCGCCGCCTTGGTGACATTGGAGGTCTGAGCGAGAGCTTCGAGGAAAGCTTCGCGCCAGCGCGTATTGATCGCCTTGCCCTTGTTCTTGCCGTACCGCTGTCGCTCCTTCGCCCTGGCCATGACGCAGCCTCCCGATTGCGCGATGCCGCCAAACGCGAAAGGGCGACCTGCTGGCCGCCCCTCCCGAGTGATCTGCACTATCGCGATGTTCCCTTTATGTGCCAAAATAGCGTCACGATGTCAAGCAAAAAGAACCAAATAGGTTCGCCTCGGGCGATTGCCAACAGGTCTGGGCTGGCCTAATCCGGCTGGCACCTTTCGGGACGCTAGGAATCACTTCCCAATGATCATGAAACCGCTGCGCGGGCTGTACAATTGGACGATGGACAAGGCCGCGCATCCGCATGCTGTGTGGTGGCTGGCGTTCTTCTGCTTCGTGGAATCCTCGTTCTTCCCGATCCCGCCTCACCCGCTGCTGGGCCTGATGTGCCTTGCAGAGCCGAAGAAGGCGGTGAAGTTCGCCGCGATCGCAACCCTGTCGTCGGTGGCGGGCGCGCTTCTCGGCTATGCGATCGGCTGGGGGCTCTACGATACGGTTGGCGTTTGGCTGATCTCGACGCTTGGTCTGACCGAGGCTTTCCCGGTCGCGGCCTGCCATTTGAAAGAATACGACTTCGAGGCGATCCTAATCGCAGGCGCAACGCCGGTGCCCTTCAAGCTGCTGACGATCACCGCGGGTTTCGTCGGAATGAACCTCGTCACTTTCGTGCTGTCGAGTCTGTTCGCCCGCGCGCTCATCTTCATGACCGTGGGGATCCTGTTCCGCGTCTTCGGTGCGCCGATCAAGCGCGTGATAGATGAGTATCTCGGTACGGTCACCACGCTGTTCGTCGTGCTGGTGGTGGGCGGCGTGGTCGTCCTGACCCAGCTCGGCGGCAATGACGAAGAGGGTGGCCCCTGTTCGTCCGCACAGCTGGAGCAGGTCCGGTGAGCTACTCCCTGTCGCGCCGCCTTCTCGCAGAGGCGCTCGGCAGCTTCTTCCTCTTCGCCGGTGTCATCGGTTCGGGCGTGATGGCCGAAGCGCTGGCACAGGGTAACGACGCGCTGGCGCTGCTCGCCAATACCGTTGCGACTGGCGCGATTCTTTATGTGCTGATTGCGATGCTTGGACCGATTTCAGGCGCGCATTTCAATCCGGCGGTGACATTGGCATTTGCGTTACGGCGCGAAATCGCGGTCAGGACGGCGCTGGCATTCGTGTTCGTCCAGGTTGCTGCGGGTGTGATCGGCGCCTTCGCCGTGCATCTGATGTTCGACATGGAGATCATCCAGTTTTCGACCAAGGCGCGCGCGGGTATGGGGCAGTGGACGGGGGAATTCGTCGCGACCTTCGGGCTGGTGCTGACAATCCTCGTGCTTCTGCGCACGCGCGCCGAGGCGATCCCGATGGCCGTCGCGCTGTACATCACCTCGGCCTACTGGTTCACAAGCTCGACCAGCTTCGCCAATCCAGCGATCACGCTCGTGCGCAGCCTGTCGGACAGTTTTGCCGGGATCGCCCCGGGCGATGTACCGGGCTTCGTCCTTGCACAAATTGCCGGAGCTATCGCCGCGACAATGGTGGCGGGCTGGCTGGTTCAGCCCGAAAAAACGGAAAGCTAATCCAGCGCAAAGCGGGCCAGCCGGTCACGGTCGGGGACCCGGACCGAACCATAACCACGTTCGACGAGGCCGCGATGCTGGAGTTCCTTGAGCGCCGCATTGGCCGTTGCCCGCGTCACGCCGAGCAGGTCACCAAGCTCTTGCTGCGTGATCGTGATCGATGCGGTCTTGCCCTCTTCGCCCGCCATAGTGGCAAGGATGCCTGCCAGCCGCGCGGGATTGGTCCCGTGGCGCAGGCCGGCGACGATCGAGAGCGTGTCCTGCAATTGCTCGGATAGCGCGCCAAGCAGTGCGCGGGTCGATGCGGGGTAATTGCCGAGCGCCTCGAGGAATGGCTTTGCCGCGATCAGGCGCAGGCGGCTTTCACCGCGCGAGACGGCATCCACTATCCGGGGCTTGCCCGAGAAAACCGCAAGCTCGCCATAGGAATCGCCGTCGCCGAGCAGTGCAACCGCGCGAAACTCTCCATCGGGGAGGAACTGCCCCACGCGAACCGCGCCCTTCTCGATCAGCCAGAAGCCGTCTGCCGGATCGCCGCGCTGCTGGATGATCTGGCCGTCAGCAAAACTGCGCTCGCGCGATGTGCGCACCAGATGCGCTTGGAGCGCGGGGTCGAGCACCGAGAATAGCATCGGCGTGACCAAAGAGCGCCGAGTCGCGCTCAACTGTAAAATTCTCGACATTCTTACGCTTCGGTAAAGGCTAGGCAGGGATTCGACAAGTTTGTCCGGAGAACGCCCGTGCCTTCATCGACCATTGCCATTCTCGCCATCTACCTAGGTTTTGCCGCGCTCGAACTGTGGCGCTCGAAACTGTTTTCGAAGGCAGAGCAGACCCGCGACGACGGCATCGTCGAAATCGTCAGCATCGTGGTCCTGCTCGGCTTTACCCAGCCGATGGTCCTATTCGGTGCGGCAGCGCTGGCAGGGCTGATCGCCCCGCAATACGAAGGTACGCTGTCGGGCCTCAACATCTTTGCCGCGATCGGGCTGTTCCTGATCCTCGACGACATGATGCAGTACTGGTGGCACCGCGCGGCGCACACGTTCCCGTGGCTCTATAACCTGCATCGCCCGCATCACAATGCGCGCTACATGAGCATCCGCCTCGTGTACCGTAACAACCTGTTTTACTACGCAATGATGCCGGGAATCTGGCTGTCGGGCGTGCTGATCTTCCTCGGCCTCGGCTGGGTATACGCCGGCTATATCGTCGTGAAACTGCTGGTGATCACCGGCGCGCATTCGGACGTCGCGTGGGACAAGCCGCTATATTCGAGAAAGTGGTTGTCGCCGGTCATGTGGGTGGTCGAACGGACCATCTCGACGCCTTCGACGCACCATGCCCATCACGGTCGCCATGCCAGCGATCCGGCGGTGAACTACAAGGGCAACTACGGAAATCTGCTGTTCTTCTGGGACGTGCTGTTCGGCACGGCCAAGATCACGCGCAACTATCCGGAAAGTTACGGTGTGGAGAACCTGCCGGAGACTTCGCTCGGCGAACAGCTTGCCTGGCCATTGTTCGGAAAAATCCCAGAAGAGACCAAACCACAGGACGGGGTAGGAGAGGGGACGGCGCAAAGCGCCGCCTGACGGAAGGGCCGGTCGGGTTTGCGCCCCTCCCGGCCGGCCCTTCTTTCCCTCAGCCCTCGAACTTCGTCTCGAGCGTGATTTCGCAATCGAGTAGCTTGGAAATGGGGCAATTTTCCTTGGCGTCGGCGGCTAATTCCTCGAACTTGCCCTGGTCCATCCCTTCGACCTTGCCCTTGGTCGAAAGCGCCGACCTGGTCACCCTGAACCCGCCATCTTCCTTTTCGAGCGTAACCTCGGCGCTGGTGGTCACCCGTCCATCGCTGAAGCCAGCTTCGGCAAGCTTGAATGAAAGCGCCATGGTGAAGCAGCTCGCGTGTGCGGCTGCTACCAGTTCTTCCGGATTGGTGCCGGGTGCATCCTCGAAGCGGGTGTTGAAGCCATAGGGCTGGGCGGCCAACGCGCCCGAGCCGGTCGAGACGTGACCTTTTCCGACCTTGCCAAGGCCTTCGTAAGTCGCGCTGCCGGAATTCGTTATCTTCATCGGGAAGTCTCCTTTCCCCGATGAGACGGATGAGCTGGCAGGCGCGTTCCCCAACGGCTTAGATGATGCCGATTTCCTTGCCCGACTTCTCGAAAATATCGAGGATCTGTGCGACTTCCTCTTCGGAATGTTCGGCACACAGCGAGCAGCGCAGCAAGGTCATGTTCGCGGGCGTCGCCGGCGGGCGCGCGAGGTTCACGTAGAGACCGTTCTTGATCAACGCTTCCCACATGGCCGCACCTTGCTGGAGGTCAGGCATGATCACCGCAATGATCGCACTCTGCGGTTCTTCGGTGCCGAGCTTGAAGCCGAGATCGCGCAGGCCCTTGTGGAGGTTCTTCGAATTCTCCCACAGGTGCGCACGCTTGTTCGAGCCGTGCATCAGCTTGCGGATGCTGGTCGCCGCAGTAGCGACAACGCTCGGCGGGAGCGATGCGGTGAAGACGTAGGGACGACACACAAGACGCATGATTTCGAACTTGGGATGGTTCGAAACGCAGAAACCGCCGACGGTGCCAACGCTCTTGGAGAAGGTACCGATGATGAAATCAACATCGTCGATCACACCGGCATCTTCGACCACGCCGCGGCCGTTATCGCCGATGAATCCCATCGAATGCGCTTCGTCGACCAGCACCATCGCACCGTATTTCTTGGCGACGGCGACCATTTCCTTCAGCGGAGCGACGTCGCCCAACATAGAGTAGACGCCTTCGAGGATAACGAGCTTGCCGGCATCTTCGGGAATGCGCTTCAGGCGCTTTTCCATTGCTTCGATGTCGTTGTGCTTGAACGGCACGACCTCGGCATTGCCCATCGCACAACCGTCCCAGATGCTGGCGTGGCTGTCGATGTCGAGGATGATGTAATCACCCTTGCCGGCAATGGTGGAGATGATCCCGAGATTGGCCTGGTAGCCGGTCGAGAAGACCATCGCATGGTCCATCTCGTAGAAGTCGCGCAGGGCTTCCTCGCATTCCTTGTGGCCCTGGTAGGTCCCGTTGAGAACGCGGCTCCCGGTCGTGCCGGTGCCGAAGTCGGCCAGCGCCTGCTTGCCCGCCTCGACCACATCGGGGTCGAAAGTCATGCCCATGTAATTGTAGGTGCCGAGCAGGATCGTCTCGCGGCCGTTGCAGATCGCGCGGGTCGGCGAGAGGACCTTTTCCATCACGAGGTTGAAGGGGTCGGTCTGGCCGGTCGCCAGCAGTCCTTCGCGCAGCGCGATGATGTCGTCGAACTTAGAGAAGAGGTCCTTGTCGCCCGCGTGAGCTTCGATCGGTTCCCGCTGGTCCGGCTGGCTGATACCCTCGCTCATGCGTCGGCCTGCAGCTTGTTTACCGCGTCGACCAGCTGGCCGTAATTCTCGATCTCGGCCTGCTGGTTCATCGAGATGATGATGTCGAACTCGTCCTCGATCTCGGCGACGAAGTCCATCACGGTCAGGCTGTCGAATTCCAGATCGTTCTGGAAGGTCGTTTCCTCGGTGATGGTAACGCCCTTCTTGTTGAAGGGTTCGGCGAGTTCGCGGATCTTCGCGTCTACCTGGGCACGGTCCATGAAAAGGTCCAATTCTAACTTGTGCAGTGCGACCCGCATTCGCGGATCGTAACGAATGAGGCGGCAAAGCGGTTTCCGCGCGGCTTTGTCAAGCGCGGGCTAAACCATTCGATTGCATACCGCGGGCCCGATTATGCCTCGAGCAGCTTGCGTACGGCGGCCATGAAGGGCCCGATCGACACCGGCTTGGCGAGATAATCCTGCGCGCCCGCTTCGCGAATGCGTTCCTCGTCGCCCTTGCCGGCATAGGCGGTGACCGCCAGCACGGGAACCGCGTCGAAATCCGCATCCGCCTTCAATTGGGTGATCAGGTCGACCCCGCTGATGTTGGGTAGCTGGATGTCCATGATGACCAGCTCGGGGTGGAACTTCTTCGCGGTCGCCACCACATTGCTGCCATCGGAAACCGGCACCACCTCGTAGCCGCTCGCTTTGAGCACGTCGCAAAACAGCTTACGGTTGAGGTCGTTGTCCTCGACAACGAGGATTCTCTTTGCCACGGGGCGGGTCTCTCCTGTCACTTGCTGGCAGGGCTTAGGAGTTAGCAGGACCAGTGACAATTCCGAGAGGCGACAAATCGGCGGATGGAGACGCTCGCGCGCCCGAAGTCCTCGCGCTAGAGGCCCTCGGCTGGGCGCTAACCGACGAACGCCGCGCCGAGCGCCTGCTGTCGTTGACCGGCCTGACGCCCGAGCGCCTCAGGCACGGGATCATGGAACGGGCAGTGCAAGCCGCCGTTCTTGAATTTCTGGCGGCACACGAACCCGACCTCATCGCCGCCGCCGACGCACTGAACACCAAACCGGAAACGCTGGTCGCCGCCGCTACGGAGCTTAATTCATGACACGCCCGCTCATCATCTCGGATTGCGACGAGGTGCTTCTCTACATGGTCTCGCCATTCAAGGATTGGCTGGCCGAAACGCAAGGCGTCGAATTCCGCATGAAGGGAAACGATTTCAGCCAGGCGCTGCGCTGGCAGGATAGCGGCGAGGTGCTGGCACCCGACGATATCTGGAAGATGCTCGGCCGGTTCTTCGATACGGAAATGCACCGGCAGGATCCCATTCCGGGCGCGATCGAAGGCATC
>JABDNC010000057.1 GCA_013001165.1 Erythrobacter sp. | reverse complement strand
GTCGAGCACCTTGCCTTCGCGGATCGCTTGCGGGTCCGCGATGACGAGCAGCGCCGGGAAGCGGGGCGGCAGCGCCAGCCGGAAGCCCCTCAGCAGCACGGCCATCTTGCCATTGGGCAGGAGCGTGGCATCGGCAGGGCGGTAGCCGGGACGCGCCTTGAAGGTGAATCGCACCGGTTCGACGCCCGTGGTGGGATCGTGCGGAAACACAAGCGCTTCGTGCAGGCCTTTGCCGCTTGCCTGCTCCTCGATGACGACGAAACGGCCGTCCTTGAGCCGGACCAGCGATTCGGGGCCCGAATTACCGCCCCAGCGCTTCATTTCGTCCGGGCGGACCTGCGCGCGCATCTGCAGGCGGGGCGAAAAGCGGATGATCTGCTGCGCCCATTCGAGTCCGGCCCAGACCTCCCCGCTTTTCGGATCGAAGGTCAGCGATTCGACATCGACATGGCTCTTGTCGGCGCGCTCGAAATTGAGGAACTTGTCGAGCCTCGGCGCAGCTGAAGTGCGATCGGGTCGGGGCAGGTGCATCAGCCTGCCCGCATCGTTCGCGGCGAGGAATTCATCCTTCTTCCACGCAATGAGCGCCGAATAGCCGCCGAAATGATCGTTCGCGCTCGTGAGCTTCCAAGCTCCATCGAGGACGAGCGGTCCGGATGTGGCGGGCTCGAAATCGAGCGCTGCGATTGCCACGGGCGAATGGAAATCGGGTGGCAAGATTTCGCTGCGCACGAAGGTGCCCGGCGCAAGGGCAAGGGCCAGCAGGCCGGCAAGGAGTATCCGCTTCACGCGCATGGCTGTGGCGCAGCTAGTCTGTCGCTTTGCTGAGCGGAAGGGGCTTCATGGCATCGGGGGCAGGAACAGCAGCGGATCGAGACGGCTGTCGCGCCACATCAGGCTCCAGTGCAGGTGCGGACCGGTAGCGCGTCCCGATGCCCCGACGTTGCCTAGCAGCTGGCCCTGCTCCACCTCGTCGCCCTCGGTCACAGCGAGCCGCGACATGTGTATGAAGGCGCTGTTTAGGCCTGCTCCATGATCGAGGATCACGATCCCGCCCTCGAGGCTGAATCCGGTGCGCGCAAGCACGACGACACCATCGGCAGGAGCCACGAAGGGCACGCCATTGCCCGGCGCGATATCGAGGCCCGAGTGGTAGCTGCCCGGTTCGCCGCGATAGATGCGCTGGCGGCCGAAGCGGCCCGAGACGCGGCCCGTCACCGGCCAGATGAATTGCTGCTTCCAGCCCTGTGCGCCGGTCTCCTTGGCGCGGGCATCGCGGATGGCGAGCCATTCCGGCTCGCGCTTGGCCCACCATTCCTCGTTGCTGCCAGAGGGTCGTTTGGCGACATTGACGCGCTCGATATCCCAGTCGCGCGGAGAAACGCGGATGGGGTGCTCGATAGTCAGGCCGACTTCATGCGTCGCTTTTAAGACCGTCAGGGCGGGTGCGTCGCGGTCGAACGCGGCGAAGAAATTACCCTCGCCGTCCACCGCGACGGGTTTGTCGCCGAGGGTCGCAGAAACCGTCCCGTCGGGCACCTTGCCGCGGAGCCAGCCGCCCTGCGTGCGCTCGCCCGACACGACTTTGATCGCGAGCGTTTCGGTCCGGATCGGCGCGGGAGTGGGCGTCGGTGCGGGATCGGGCGTGGGAAGGGCCGCGACAGCCGGCTCAGCCGCCGATTCTTCCGAATTCGAAACGACATCGGCCACCGGCGTCGAAACGGCGCAAGCGGCGAGCGTCAGGCTCAAAAGGGAAAGAGGTGCGACCCTTCGAAAGGTCACGGTTTCAGGCGCTCGGTGGCGAGCTCGGCGCTGGCATAGGCCTCCTGGTACTCGACCGACCAGTAGCGCAGCTCGTCCAGCGCGATCGCCACGCCGCTTGCCGCGCAGAAGACATGCTGGCCGCCGCGCAGCACGCGAAAGCCATTGGGACCGTATTGCAGCTTGGCCTCGCCCGAAGCGGGGCCGGAATCCTTGTTCATCAGCATGGGTGCCTCTTAGCAGGCCGTGTCTACCCGAACAAATCATCCTGCGCGGGCGGCGTTCCCTTTTTCGGCGGATTGCGGCGTGGCGCGGGTGTCGGGCGAGGCGGAGGGGCCTCGCCGGTCGAAACATCGAGCTCGCCGTCGCGGAACTTGAGCGTGAGCGCGGCCTCCTTCTCCGCCTGCACCTTGTCGGTCAGCGTCCGTCCGTCGGCGCCGGTGACCCGCACATAGCCGCGCTCCAGCGGCCGGTCGGGATGGAGCTGTTCGGCAAGGCGCGCGATGGCGGCAAGCTTCTCGCGCCTGTCGGCCAGCGGCTTCGTGACGAGCGAGGGCGTCAGACGGAACGCCTCGAGCGAGCGCGTCGCATCGCGCAGGCTGCGCGAGAGCACGGCTGGCGAGAGTCGCAAATTGCCCAGCCGCTCGCGCCCTTGCGCGGTCCGGTCCTGCAAGCCCCTGCGGAGGCGTTCGGAAAGGTCATCGAGCTGTTGCCCTTGTGGCTGGAGTAGCGTTTCGGGCGTTGGCAGCCGTTCGGCACGGGCCTGCAGCCTTTCGCGCCCCAGCTGAACCGGGCGCAGGATGGCACGCTTGGTCCGTGCCGCAAAGTCATCGAGCGTGGCAGCAAGTTCGGCGCGTACGGGTACGGCGATCTCGGCAGCGGCAGTGGGCGTCGGAGCGCGCATGTCGGCCGCGAAGTCGACCAGCGTTGTGTCGGTTTCGTGCCCCACCGCGCTGATCGTCGGGATCGAGCACTCGGCGACCGCGCGCACCACCACTTCCTCGTTGAAGTTCCACAAATCCTCAATCGAGCCGCCGCCGCGCGCGACGATTACGAGGTCGGGGCGGTCGGGATGACCATCGGGCAGTCCGGAGAACCCGCGCACCGCTCCTGCGACCTGTTCTGCAGCGCCCTGCCCTTGCACCAGCACCGGCCAGACGATCACGCGGCTCGGGAAACGGTCCGCCAGACGGTGGAGGATGTCGCGGATCACGGCGCCGGTTGGGGAGGTGACCACGCCGATGGTCTTGGGCAGGAACGGCAGGCGGCGCTTGCGGGCGTCGTCGAACAGCCCCTCGGCCTGCAATCTCGCCTTGGTCTTTTCGAGCAGCGCGAGCAGGGCGCCCTCGCCCGCCAGCTCCATCCGCTCGACCACGATCTGGTATTTCGAACGGCCGGGATAGGTGGTCAGCTTGCCAGATGCGACCACCTCCAACCCGTCTTCTGGCTGGAACGGCAGGCGCTGTGCATTGCCGCGCCACATGACTGCATCGATCACCGCCTTCTCGTCCTTGAGGCTGGCGTAGAGATGGCCCGATGCGGCGCGCTTCACGCCCGACAATTCGCCGCGCAGGCGCACGAAGCCGAAACGGTCCTCGACCGTGCGCTTCAATATATTGGAGATTTCGCTCACCGACAGCGGCTCGGCGTTGTCGCCGGCGCGGGACCTCGCTACCAACCCCTCATTGTTGTCATCCGGTGGGAAACTTGCAGCCATGA
>JABDNC010000039.1 GCA_013001165.1 Erythrobacter sp. | reverse complement strand
ACCTGCTGACCCACGGCATCGAGTTGAAGACCTGGGACGGCACGAACAACAACAGCGTCTACATGGAAGCGACCGTTTCGGCCCAGCTTCCCTTCACCAAGATCGTCATCGACGAGGGCATGACCATTGCGGTCGAAGCTCAGGCGACGTGGGAAACCACCCAGCAGTTCACCGCCTGCCTCTATTCACTTGATCCGACTTCGTTCCGCACGATGTGGTTCAACGGTGGTCCGACGGTCGATGCTGCGTGCGGTGTCGGAGCGCGCTCCAACCATGCCGAAGCTATCGTTACAGGCGGCAGCAGCGGTGCCCAGAACATCAACTGGGTCGTAGCAGGCGGCGGTATCAATGACGGAATGGGCGCTTTCGCTAATTCGCTCATGGTCGAAAACTACGAGGATATGATCGATCCTTGGGAAGGACTGACCCCCCCTGACAATCCCATTCCGCGTACCGTGAACTGCGGTTCTGCGACGGCCAATTGGCAAGCCGACGAACGGCAGGTCGACGCCATTACCTTCAAATACTATCGCGGCAAGAACAGGAACGCTGCTGAATCTGCTGGAGCGATCACGTATAACGGACCGGGGTCAGAAGCTGCGTTCGATATAGAATTCGCGATCAATCGGGGTGCGCTGTTTACCGCGGAGCCGGTGGATTACACTCAGTCTCCGGTCAAGGACAATCTAACCCAGATTGCTGGTAGCGGACCGGACAAGATCTTCATCGAGCGTATTACGACCTCTCGCTTCACCTACAGCAACAAGGTCCAGCTTTCGGCGAACAACGACCTGCAGCCGGGAACATACACCAACTTCGATATCGCCTGTGACGTCAATCTGGCTGGTGGCGTCTACGTGATCGATGGCGGCACGCTCAAGATCAACGGCGGCGTGAGCATCACCGGCACCGGTGTCATGTTCGTGCTGAAGAATGGAGCCTCGGTGGATATCAATGGCGGCGGCGGCGTCTACCTGACACCGATGACCAAAACCGAACTGATCGCTGTCGGTGTCTCTGCCGATGATGCCGACCAGATGGAGAATATGCTGATTTTCGAAGATCCGAATTCTCCGGGCTCTTCCGGGAGTAAGATCACCGGTAATGCCAACTTCGACCTCAACGGCATCGTCTATATGCCGAACAGCGACCTCGACATGGCCGGTACAATGAGTGCGACTGCTGAATGCCTGATGGTCGCATCGAAGACACTGAAAATCAGCGGCACGGCGGATCTCACCACCCTGTGCCCTGCTGGCAAGACCCATGACATTGTGGTCGGTGAAGGGCGGACCCGTGTGAGGCTTGTCCTGTGAGCGGCCTCATTCGTAAACTCGGATCGTTCCGCAAGAACGAGGCTGGCTCGGTAGTCATCGAGACCGCAATCGTCGTGCCCGTTCTTGCGATCATGGCTTTCGGAAGCTTCGAGGCCAGCCGTATCGTCTCGCGCCATAATGAATTGCAGGTCGCCGTGGCAGAAGCAGCTGCGATCGTGCTTGCAAGCACGCCAGATGAGCAGAGCGAGATCGACACGGTCGAGCAGGTAATCGAAACCTCGACCGGCTTGCCTGCGGGTAAGGTGCGACTGGAAATTCGCTACCGCTGCAATTCGGACGCATCGTTGACTACCGATATCACCACCTGCCCCACCGGCGCGGTGATTTCCGAGTTTATTCACATCAATATCTGGGACACCTACGATCCGATCTGGAAAGATTTCGGGATCGGAGACACGGTTTCCTACGATATTCGTCGAAGGGTCCAGATCTCATGAGCGCTCTTCTGAAAACGCTGCGCCGTGACGATCAGGGTTCGACGATCATCGAGTTTGCCCTGCTGGCACCAGTCATCATCGGCATGTTCATCGGCGTGATCCAGGTCGGGATCAGCATGCAGGCTTATAACTCGATGCGAGGCGTCGCTTCGGACACGGCGCGTTATGCAGTTGTGGAATACATGAACGAACGCACCGTCACCGATGATGCGATCAAGAACAAGGCACTCGATATCGCAAAATCGGCGCCATACAGCTTGCAAAATACCGTCCAGGTTACCGTAGTGCCCGTCGCAACGCCCCGTGTGCACGGTACATTCGAAAAGACGATCACGATCACCTACACGCCGCCAGACATCCTCCCGCTGGTGGATTTCGCCAGCAAGGAACTGACCTTCTCGCGGCCGATTTTCGTAATCGACGAATAGGATCGGCAAGCAGGAAACGAGAAAGGGCCGGGGCTGCGATTGCAACCCCGGCCCTTTTCATGTCGCTTGCCCGCGTCTCAATCGCGGTAGCAGACCTTCTTGACCGCCTTCACGATCTTAGGCGTGTCGATCAGCGCGAGCTTTTCGAGGTTCGCCGCGTAAGGCAGCGGGACGTCCTCGTCGCACACGCGAGTGACCGGCGCGTCGAGATGATCGAAGCCTTCTTCCATGCAGATCGCGACGATTTCGGATGCGATCGAGCAGGTCGGCCAGCCTTCTTCGGCAATAACCATGCGGTTGGTCTTCTTGAGGCTTTCGAGCACTGCCTCCTTGTCGAGCGGACGCAGGGTGCGCAGGTCGATGACCTCCGCATCGATGCCCTCCTCCGCCAGCTGCTCGGCTGCTTCAAGCGCAAGACCGACCGCAATCGAGTAAGCAACGATCGTCACGTCAGAACCTTCGCGCATGATCCGCGCCTTGCCGATCGGCAGGACATGGTCGTCCAGTTCGGGCAGTTCGAAGCTGCGGCCGTAAACCAGCTCGTTCTCGAGGAAGACCACCGGGTCTTCGCAGCGGATGGCAGCCTTCATGAGGCCCTTGGCATCCGACGCATCATACGGTGCGATCACGATCAGGCCTGGGACGCTGGCGTACCAAGGCCCGAAGTTCTGGCTGTGCTGGGCCCCGACGCGGCTTGCCGCTGCGTTCGGACCGCGAAACACGACCGGACAGCGCATCTGGCCGCCTGACATGTAGTTCGTCTTGGCAGCCGAGTTGATGATATGGTCGATCGCTTGCATGGCGAAGTTGAAGGTCATGAACTCGACGATCGGGCGAAGGCCGCCCATGGCCGCGCCCGTGCCGATGCCGGCAAAACCGTATTCGGTGATCGGAGTGTCGATCACGCGCTTGGGACCGAATTCGTCGAGGAGGCCCTGCGTGACCTTGTAAGCGCCTTGATACTGGGCGACTTCTTCGCCCATCACGAAGACGCGTTCGTCGCGGCGCATTTCTTCGGCCATGCCGTCGCGAAGAGCCTCGCGGACGGTGACGGTGGCCATGTTGGTGCCGTGGGGGATCTCGGGATCTTTTACGCCGGTCTTCTTCGCAGGCCTGGCGACTTCCGCCTCGCTGCCTTCACCCGAGCTTTCGGGACGGCCCACGTCCTTGCCCTCGCCCGGAACGTCATCCTTTGGCGCAGCCGCGGCGGCTTCGGAGACGTCCTCGCCCTCGCCCGCCAGCATGGCGATTACCGTGCCGACCGCGACGTTCTCGGTGCCCTCGGCCACGAGGATCTTGCCAAGCGTGCCTTCGTCGACCGCTTCGAATTCCATCGTCGCCTTATCGGTTTCGATTTCGGCGATGATGTCGCCAGCAACAATCTCGTCACCTTCCTGCTTGAGCCACTTGGCGAGCGTGCCCTCTTCCATGGTGGGCGACAGCGCGGGCATCTTGAGTTCGATAGCCATGGCTCAATACTCCTCCACCAGAACATCGGTGTAGAGCTCGCTCGGATCCGGCTCGGGCGAATTCTCGGCGAAATCTGCCGCCTCGCTCACAACCTTGCGGATGTCCTTGTCTATGGCTTTCAAGTCGTCCTCGCTGCTGCCCTGTTCGATCAGGGTCTTCTTCAGGCCTTCGATCGGATCGCGGTGCTCGCGCATGTCCTGCACTTCCTCGCGGGTACGGTACTTGGCCGGGTCCGACATCGAGTGTCCGCGATAGCGATAGGTCTCGCATTCCATAAGCACAGGGCCCCTGCCCTCGCGCACGTGCTTGAAGGCGATTTCGGCAGCCCGGCGCACTTCGAGTACGTCCATGCCGTTGACCTTCATGCCCGGGATCCGGAACGCGGTCCCGCGGCGGTAGAATTCGGTTTCAGCCGAACTGCGGCTGACAGCAGTGCCCATGGCGTACTGGTTGTTCTCGATCACGAACACGATCGGAAGCTTCCACAGCGAAGCCATGTTGAAGGTCTCGTAGACCTGTCCCTGGTTAGCCGCGCCGTCGCCGAAGTATGCGAGGCAGAGCCCGCCGTCTTCGTTGTATTGGTGCGCTAGCGCCAGACCACCGCCAAGCGCGACCTGCGCGCCGACGATGCCGTGGCCGCCGTAGAACTTATGCTCGGTCGAGAACATGTGCATCGACCCGCCCTTGCCCTTCGAGATGCCGGCTTCGCGGCCTGTGAGCTCGGCCATGATGACCTTGGGATCGATACCGTAGGCAAGCATGTGCCCGTGGTCGCGATAGCCGGTGATCACGCTATCGAGCTTTTCTGTCAGCGCGGACTGAAGTCCGACTGCGACCGCTTCCTGACCGATGTAGAGGTGGCAGAAGCCGCCGATCAGGCCGAGGCCGTAGAGTTGGCCGGCGCGCTCCTCGAAACGGCGGATGAGTAGCATCTGCTCGTAGAAGGACTGCAACTGTTCGGTAGATGCATCATACCGCTTGTTTTTCTCAAACTCCTCCTGGAGCGAGTGAAGCGCGAATTCGGGGTTTTCTGCGGGGCTGCGTGCAGCCTTTTCTTTCGGGGCCTTGGCCAAGGTTTATTGTCCCTTTTCCTATCGGGGAATTCTCTCTGCTCGCGCCTATAGGCACAGGCTAGCTGGCAGCGCAACGGGGCGCGCCTCCTGCATACGAAAACCTTACGGAAAAGCGGGGTTCCGCCCGATCAGTCGTCGAGCTTGATAACGACTTCGTCGGGGTGGACGACGTTGAGCTGGCTGCGAAGCAGTTCGCCGACCATGTCCGGATCGGCATGGTCAGGATGCAGAAGCGCGACCTTGTTTTCCAGGGCCGCCTTTTCTTTCTGCAGTGCCTCGAGCTGGGCTTCACGCTGGTCGAGCAGTCGAAGATTCTCGCTCCATGCGAGCAATCCCGAAGGTCCGGCTATACCAAGACCGCCAAGAACGAGCAGCACGACGAGCGCCGCATTCTGCGTCGTCTTCGCCTTCCGTCCAAGATCGAGTCTGCCCCTCTGCGCCATAAACCGCACAGAATCACAGTTAACCCCCGCGCGCAAGGGGAAAACTTCGGCCTGACGTGCGTGTGGGACCGGTTGCCCTGCCCACCCGTTGCAACCTTGACACCGAGGGGCCCTTCCCATATTTGGTTTCTATTGAAACTATATTCAACCCAGAGGACACCAATGCCTGATCTCTTCGAAAACCCCATCGGTCTCGACGGCTTTGAATTCGTCGAATTTTGCGCGCCCGAAAAGGGCAAGATCGAGCCGGTGTTCGAAGCCATGGGTTTCACGCATGTCGCGACACATCGCTCGAAGGATGTGCACCTCTGGCGCCAGGGCGGCATCAACCTGATCGTCAACTACGAACCGCGCAGCGCCGCGTGGTTCTTCGCCCGCGAACACGGCCCCTCGGCCTGCGGCATGGGCTTCCGTGTCCGTGACGCGAAACAGGCTTACGAAGAACTTCTCAAGCGCGGCGCGGAACCCGTGTCGGTGGAAACCGGCCCGATGGAACTGCGCATCCCGGCCATCCGCGGCATCGGAGGCGCTATCGTCTACCTGATCGACCGTTACGCCGAGAAGGGCGAGGACAACCTGTCGATCTACGACATTGATTTCGAATATCTCGATGGTGTCGACAAGTGGCCGAAGGGTGCCGGCTTCAACGTCATCGATCACCTGACGCACAACGTCTACAACGGCCGCATGAAGTACTGGGCGGATTACTACGAAACGCTCTTTAACTTCCGCGAAATCCGCTTCTTCGACATCAAGGGCGAATATACCGGCCTCACCTCAAAGGCGCTGACCGCTCCCGACGGCAAGATCCGCATTCCGCTGAATGAAGAAGGCGATGGCGGCAAGGGCCAAATCGAGGAGTTCCTGCGCGAATTCAACGGCGAAGGCATCCAGCACATCGCGCTGATCTGCGACGATCTCGTGCAGTGCTGGGACAACCTCAAACAGCTGGGCGTCCCGTTCATGACTGCCCCGCCGGAAACCTATTACGAGATGCTCGACGAGCGCCTGCCCGACCACGGCGAACCGGTCGACGAACTCAAGATGCGCGGCATCCTGCTCGACGGCACCACCGAAGGCGGCCAGCCCCGTCTCCTCCTGCAGATCTTCGCAGAAGCACAGGTCGGCCCGGTCTTCTTCGAATTCATCCAGCGCAAGGGTGACGAAGGCTTCGGAGAAGGCAACTTCAAGGCCCTGTTCGAAAGCATGGAGCGCGACCAGATCAAGCGCGGTGTGCTCGAAGTAGCCGAGAAGGAGCCTGCCGAATGAGCAATGTTGCCGACCATCCCGTGAAGCTGGGCGGCGTCCACCACGCCGCCTACCGCTGCAAGGACGCCAAGGAGACCGTCGAATGGTACGGCAAGGTCCTCGGCATGGAATACACCACCGCCTTTGCAGAAGACCACGTGCCGTCGACCGGGGAATACGATCCCTACATGCACGTTTTCCTCGACGCGGGTAACGGCAACATCCTCGCGTTCTTCGAGTTACCCAACCAGAAGGACATGGGCCGCGACGAGAATACGCCCGCCTGGGTCCAGCACCTCGCCTTCAAGGTCGGCAGCGAAGAAGAACTGGTTGCGGCCAAGGAGCACATTGAAGGCCTCGGCATCGATGTGCTCGGGCCGACGCACCACGGCATTTTCAAGTCGATCTATTTCTTCGATCCAAACGGCCACCGTGTCGAGCTTGCCGCCGACATCGGCACTGATGAACAGTATGCAGAACTCAAGCGCGTGGCGCCGGTGATGCTCGAGGAATGGAGCGAGACCAAGAAGGCTCCGCGCCACGCCGACTGGTTGCACGAGTTAGCCCGTAAGGAACACGGTCTCGGTTAATCCCCGCTAGGGGTGTTTTTCAGCGCTTAAGGAACCTGCTGTGGTGCACAACGTTGCCCCGCAAAGGGAGTTTTGCGTGAATTACATCGATACTCTGCGCGGCCAGCTGCAGGAAATGGGCGAAGGTTTTGTGGAAACCCTGCCCAGCCTCGCAATCGCGCTGTTCATTATCCTGATCACCTGGATCGTGGCTCGCTTCGCCGTGCGGATCTCCGACATGATTGTCGGTCGCACCGAAATCAGGACCAGCCTGAAAAACCTTGTCGACACTCTTGTTCGGCTGACGATCTGGATCATCGGACTGTTCATCGCGGCGATCGTCGTGATGCCCGATCTCACCCTGGCGAGCCTCTTGGCCGGCCTCGGTATCGGTGCTGTCGCAATCGGCTTTGCATTTCAGGACATCTTCGAGAATTTCTTCGCCGGCATCCTCATCATGCTGCGCGAGAAAATGCGGATCGGAGACATCATCGAGTGCGAGGGGATCACCGGCAAGGTCGAGCATATTACCCTGCGCGAAACACACGTCCGCAAGCTTTCCGGTGAATTGACGGTCGTCCCGAATTCGCTGCTGTTCAAGAACCCGGTCGAAATCCTGACCGACGAAGATCAGCGGCGGCACGACGTGGTGATCGGCGTTTCCTACGATACCAACCTCGATCACGCAGCCGATGTCATACGCCGGGCGGTCGAGAATTGCGAAGGCGTTCTGGCCACCAAGGGCATCGATATCTTCGCGCAGGAATTCAATTCCAGTTCGGTCGATTTCATGGTCCGCTGGTGGGCCGGTTCTACGCCGCGCTCCAAGTGGGAAACCCGCGACAAGGTCGTGCGCGCAATCAAGGCTGCGTTGGACGAAGCCGGGATCGAGATCCCGTTCCCCTATGTCACCCATACCTTCAAGGAAACGGTGCCAGTCAGCACGCTGGGTGACAGCAGCAAGCCGACGCCCTAAAGGTTGCAAACAGAAACGGAGGTGCGGGGTTCATTCCCCAGCACGCTCCGATTTGCGCCAAGGGAGAGAAGGCATGAAAATTCTGCAGACACCGCCGGAACGTTTCGAAGACATTCCGGACTATCCCTTTGCCGAAAACTGGATCGAAATAGATCTCGGCAATGGGCAAAAAGCGCGTCAGCATTACGTCGACGAGGGTGACAAATCTGCGCCACCTGTCCTGCTCTTCCACGGCGAACCGAGCTGGTCATTTCTCTATCGCAAGATGATCCCGATCCTTGCCGATGCCGGTTTCAGGGTTCTCGCTCCGGACCTGATCGGCTTCGGTAAGAGCGACAAGCCCGACGACATTGAATTCTTCACCTACGCACGTCATGTCGACTGGCTCAAACAATGGCGTGCAGCGGTTGAACCGCGTCCGGCAGCCCTGTTCTGCCAGGACTGGGGCGGCTTGCTGGGGCTGCGAATGGTTGCCCATGATCCGGACCTTTTCGCCTGCGTGGTGGCAAGCAATACCTTTCTCCCCGCAGGTGGGACGCCCTCGCCAGCATTTCTCGCATGGCGGGAATTCGCCAAGACGTCGCCCGACTTCAAGATCGG
Organism: Erythrobacter sp.; assembly: GCA_013001165.1. Taxonomy (GTDB): domain Bacteria; phylum Pseudomonadota; class Alphaproteobacteria; order Sphingomonadales; family Sphingomonadaceae; genus Qipengyuania. Next base: position 1,278 of record JABDNC010000039.1, on the reverse strand, counting down.
CCCGCTACTCGACCGTGCAACTCAGACGCCACTGACCAAGGCAGAAATCGCCGCCTACGACGCCCCCTTCCCCGACGAACCTTCAAAGGCAGCCGCGCGCGCCTTTCCGGCCCTCGTGCCTGCGGAAGACGGCATGCCCGGTGTCGAAGACAACAAGGCCGCGTGGCCTGCTCTGGCAGCATATGACAAGCCGTTCCTGACACTGTTCGGCGACGAGGACCCTATCACAAAGGGAAGCGAGAAATTCCTGATCGATCGGATCGCCGGGGCCGCCCGCCTCGATCACCGGACGCTCAGCCCTTGTGGCCACTTCTGTCAGGAAGACCAGGCCGAGGCGCTCTCGCAAGGCGTTATCGACATGGCGCGCAAGGCCGGTCTCCTGAAGTGAACGAGCATAGGCGGCTGAACCGCACACAGGAGTATCTTCTTGCTGTTGCGGCCGCGGTCGTCACCGCGAACGCCTATTACATCCATCCGATCATCGGAGATGTCGCCGAGCATTTCGGGGTAAGCGAAACCCGGATCGGCCTCGTCCCCGCATCGAACCAACTGGCTTTGGCGGTCGGCATCTTGTTGCTGCTGCCGTTGGGCGATCGCTATTCAAACAAACACCTCACCATCATATTCGCGATCGGGCAGACAGCGTCGCTGGCCCTGATGACGGTAGCTCCGGGTTTTTCAGGATTTACCGCCGGCTCGACCCTGCTCGGCTTTTTTACGATCGCGCCCTACCTCCTGCCCGCCTATGCATCGAAACGGGTCGCCCCCGAACGCCTCGGGCAGGTCACGGCACTGCTCACGGCTGGCGTTATCCTCGGGATCCTCGTTGCACGTGTCGGAGCGGGTTGGGTGGCCGAGCATTACGGGTGGAGAACCGTTTACTGGATTGCCACCAGCCTCATGATCGCTGTCACCTTGGCACTCCCTCGCCTGATGGAGGGCGGCGAACGCGAATCCGCGCGCGTACCCTATTGGCCGCTGGTCATTTCCGTCTTCGGCATCGCGAGGAAGCACCCAGAGGTGCTGCTTTCCGGAGCGATCCAGGCATTGAACTTCGCCCAGTTTATCGCGCTTTGGCTAGCTCTTGCCCTGTACCTCACAGCGCCGCCCATGGATTACGGGACGGACGTCGTCGGCTATCTGGCCGCTCTTGCCGCGGTTAGTATCCTCTCGACCCCAAGGCTGGGGCGCTGGGCGGACAAGGTCGGGCCGCGCAGGGCGCGCTTCGTGCTCGCGCTGGTACAACTGGCCGGGATTGCGCTGTTCTATCCCCTAGGT
>JABDNC010000111.1 GCA_013001165.1 Erythrobacter sp. | reverse complement strand
CAGAGGCGGTGGACTGTCCGCTCCACCTCGGCATCACCGAGGCCGGTGGCCTTATCGGCGGCACGGTGAAAAGCTCCATCGGCATCGGCAGCCTGCTGTGGGCTGGTATCGGCGACACGATCCGCGTGAGCCTTTCCGCCGAACCCGAGCAGGAAGTGAAAGTCGGCTTCGAGATGCTCAAGGCGCTGGGTCTCAGAACCCGCGGCGTTCGCGTCGTGTCCTGCCCCAGTTGCTCGCGCCAGGGCTTCGACGTGATCCGCACGGTAGAAACGCTCGAAAAGCGGCTCGAACACATCAAGACGCCGATGAGCCTCTCGGTCCTCGGCTGCGTAGTGAATGGTCCGGGCGAAGCCCGCGAAACAGATATCGGCCTGACAGGCGGCGGTTCGGGAAAGCACATGGTCTATCTCTCGGGCGTGAAGGATCATCACATCGAGAGCGAGGACATGCTCGACCACATCGTCAAGCTGGTCGAAGAGAAAGCAGCGAAGATCGAGGCCGGCGAGGCGACCGCTTTCGACCCGCATGCAGAAGCTGCCGAATGAAGCACATTACCGTGGCGCTTGCGGCCCTGCTGCTCGGTGCCTGTGCCAGCACTCCCGAAGCCCCGGTCGCGCATCATCCCGAGGCGCGGTCCTTCGCCGTTTCCGACGATGCCGCTGCCGAAGTCGACGCGGCTCTCGAACGCGCCATGTCGAGCAGCAAGCACGTCATGCTGGTCATGGGCGCGAACTGGTGCCACGACAGCCGCGCGCTTGCAGGCTGGCTGGAAACGCCGCGCTTCGAGCGACTGGTCGAGGCGGAGTACGAACTGGTCTTCGTCAATATCGGCATGCCGCAGACGGGCGACGGGCATAATCTCGACATCGCCGCCCGTTTCGGGCTGGAAGAACTTCCCGGCACGCCGAACCTCTTGGTGCTCACGCCCTTCGGCACACTGGTAAATGGCGATACCGCCACCACATGGCGTAATGCAGCCAGCCGCAGCGAAGACGAAATCTACGAAGAGCTGGTACGCCTCGCCAGCTAAGCAACGGGAGATACGCCGATGACCCTCGAAACCGACTATCTGGTCATCGGCGCGGGCGCGACCGCCCTGTCATTCGTCGACACCTTGATCGCCGAAGACCCCGAGGCCGACGTCATCATGGTGGATAAGCATTCGGCGCCCGGCGGGCACTGGAACGACGCCTATTCCTTCGTTGCCCTGCACCAGCCGAGCGCGACCTATGGCGTGGAAAGCGTGCCGCTGGGCCAGGACCGGATCGACGAGGCAGGCCCAAACAAGGGCTTTTACGAACTCGCCAGCGGCGCCGAGGTGCTCGCCTACTTCCAGTCGGTCATGCGCGACCACCTGCTGCCCACGGGCCGCGTGCGCTACTTTCCCAATTGCGAGTATCTGGGCGACAAGGCCTTCCGCAATATCTTCTCGGGCGAAGAGAACACGGTGAAAGTCCGGCGCAAGCTGGTCGACACCACCTATTTCGCGACCTCGGTCCCCTCGACACACACGCGCAAGTTTTCCGTGGCCGATGGCGTTCGTGTCGAAGCGCCGGGCCAGCTACCCGAACTGTGGCGTGCGAAGGAAGGCATTCCCTCGCATGTCGTTATCCTGGGCGCCGGCAAGACGGCGATGGATGCCGGTGTCTGGCTGCTCGAGGCAGGCTTTGCGCCCGATGCGATCACCTGGGTCAAGCCGCGTGAGAGCTGGCTTATCAATCGCAGGGTCACGCAGCCGGGCGAGGAATTCTTCGAAGGAACCGTCGGCGGGCAGCTCGCGATCATGCGGGCCGCGGCGAAGGCGGACAGCGTGGCAGGCATATTCCACCAGCTGGAAAAGGATGGGACAATGCTGCGGATCGACCCCGATGTCGAACCCGAGATGTTCCATTACGCCACCATTTCCGAAGGCGAGGTCGAGCGACTGACCACGATCGGCAATGTCGTTCGCAAGGGCCGGGTCGAGAAGATCGAGCAAGGCCGCATGATCCTGGCTGAGGGTGAGGTCGAAGTTCCCGAAGATGCGCTGTTCGTCGATTGCACGGCATCGGCGGTCACTCCGAAACCCGTCTCGCCCCAATGGCAGGACGATATGATTGTGATGCAATTGCTCCACGTCCCGCTCGTCACACTGAACGCAGCGGTTACTGCCTTCGTCGAAGCCAATTTCGACACCGACGAAGAGAAGAACGCGCTATGCAAGCCGGTCAGCTTCGTCGACGACATCGACGGCTATGCCGGCACTCTGCTGGGCACGGGCCGAAACCGCTTCCTGTGGGCGAGTAATCCCAAGGTTTCGAAATTCCTCTCGCAGTCCCGGCTCGATCCCGCAGCGCCGACGGTGCGCTGGCTGAAGGAGAACGCGCCCGAACGCCTCGCGATGGTATCGGAAATGCCGGCAGCCACCATGGCCGCTGTCCCGAACCTGCAGAAACTGGTCGCAGAGGCGGCCGCAAAGCGCGGGTAAGACCATTCTCCACGTCGTACACCATGCCGATTACATGGCACCCGCGCCGACGCGCGGGACCTTCCGCTTCGACAAGTACATGGCGGTCATGGTGACCTTACGCGAAAGCGGATATCCGCTGACCGAGCACGCGCCTGCGCCCATGCCGCGCCGCTGGCTGGAGGCGGTGCATTGCCCCGACTATGTCGAGCAGGTGTTCACTGCCAGCGTACCGCACGAAAAGGAGCGGCGGATCGGTTTTCCCGTCACGCCGCACATCGCCCAGCGCGTGGCCCATACCAATGGCGGCACCTGGCTGGCCGCGCAGCTGGCAAAACAACATGGTTACGCCGCGAACTCGGCGGCGGGCAGCCATCACGCGCTGCACGATACCGGCGCTGGATATTGCGTCTTCAACGACCTTGCCGTGTGCGCCAACCGGCTGATCGCGGAAGGCGATGCGGCGCGCGTCCTGATAATCGATCTCGACGTCCATCAGGGCGACGGTACTGCCAGCCTGACCGCCGGGCGCGACGACATCTTCACCCTGTCGCTCCATGCGGAGAAGAATTTTCCAGTGCGCAAGGCCCGCTCCAGCCTCGACGTGCCGCTCGGCGACGGAGTCGATGATGACGGCTACCTCGAAGCGCTCGAACGCCATCTTCCGGGCATTTTCGCCGATTTCGCTCCCGACATGGTGCTCTACCAGGCGGGCGTCGACGTGCATTGCGACGACAAGCTCGGCCGACTTGCGCTCACCGATCAGGGCCTCGAGCGCCGCGACTCATATGTGATTGAAGAAACGCGCAAACGCGGCATTCCCGTCGCCAGTGCGCTGGGCGGCGGATACGGCAAGGACCCGCACGAAGTGGCCGCTCGGCATGCTAGTTCGATGATAGCCTGCGCCCGGGCCAATGCTCGTTCAGCTTCCGCTAGTGTGTCGGATGTTATAGGATAGACCCATGAATCGCCGCGACCTTCTCAAGGGCACCCTGGCCGCCACCGCCGCAACCAGTCTTGCGGGCCGCGCGTTTGCGCAGGTGAATCCGACCGCCAGCCGCGATGCCCAGCTATTCGCGATCGCGCGCGAGCAACTCGCGCGGGTCGGCGATGCAATCTGGAAGAAGGACATAGTGGGGATTGCCGATTTCGGCCTGCATTCCGCGCAGGAACGCTTCCACTTCGTCGATCTCGCCAATGAACGCGTCGAGAGCTTCCATGTCAGCCACGGAACCGGTTCGGACAGCGAACATGACGGCTGGCTCAAGCGCTATTCCAATATCGAGGGTAGCGAGGCGACCAGCCGCGGCGCCTATATGACACGCAGTTGGTATACGGGACGCTATGGCACCTCGATCAGGCTGGACGGGCTCGACCCGACCAACGATCTTGCCCTCCCCCGAGCCATCGTGATGCACCAAGCCGACTATGCCCGGCCCGAACATGTCTCGCGTTGGGGCCGACTTGGTCGCTCGAACGGGTGTTTCGCCCTCGGGCCGGACCAGTTCGACAAGGTGCTGATCGACCTGAGTGGTGGCCGGTTGCTCTATGCCGAAAGCCTCGGTCTTGCCGAAGACGGCAGCCGCACGCGCCCGCCGATCACGCAGACCGAACTGGTCTTGAACGAGAACGGCGGCACGTTCGAACGCACCAATCCGGGCGTCTTCTAGTCAGGCAAATCCGCCCGATCAGGCGGTGATCTGCATGTCGTCGATGATCTCGACGGCTTCCTCGCTGGTTTCGCGGGCACGGTCCGAAACGCGCGGCGCATCGAGTGCCTCGAGCACCGGCTTGTCGCGATCGTAAATGTCCTTGAACGCCTTCATCTCGCCATTCACATCGGTCGCCATGGTGAAATAGGTGATGTAGACCGGCCACTGCTTCGCCATTGGATAGCGCGTGTATTCCCTGCTCGCGCTGATCTCCTGCACTTCCTGCTGGATATCCGGAAGTTCCGCCTTGCTCGTCGCATTGCCCAGCATCGACATCATCATCGCAACCTCGAGCGCGCCTTCCACGCGGATACAGCCATGGCTGAGTGCGCGATTGGACTGGGCGAACAGATGGCGGCTGGGCGTGTCGTGCAGGAAGATCGCGTGCTCGTTGGGCATGTCGAGCTTCATCATGCCGAGCGCATTCAACGGACCCGGCTGCTGAACGACGCCGATCCACCCGCCGGCACCCTTGGTCGCCTTGTAGCCCTGCGATGCGGCCCACTGCGGATTGCTGAGCACCTTGTTTCCGAGCCCCTCGCCGACGACGATCGACTGCGGGACTGTCCAGGTCGGGTTGAAAATGACCGCCTCGACCATTTCGGCAAGCTGCGGGGTCGCAGTACGGCCGGGCTTGCCGACCACCGTACGATAGCTTTTGATGATGCGCCCGTTCACCGTCAGGCGAAGCATGTATTCGGGCACATTGGTCATAAGGTACTGCTTGCCGAGATCCTGCGGCAGCCAGCGCCAGCGATCCATGTTGGCACGGATCAGCTTAATGCGGGCCGGATCGGTCGCGGTAGCGAGCTCTTCGCGCAGGGCCGCGTAATCGGGATGGACGGGATGCAGGCCAGTCAGCGTGCCGGTGATCTCGCCCGTTGCCAGCGCATCTTCGAGCAGCTTCCAAGTCGGCAAGCGATCCGCGTCGGGGTCGACCACGAACCACTGGCGGCGCGATTCCATCGGGGTGCGACCGTCGCGCAGGTCTTCGACCAGCCAGACGAAGGTCTCGCTGGCAAGCACGTTGAGCGCTTCGCTCTCGCCCTCGGCGGCAATCGCCCGAAGGGCATCGAGGCGGTAATCTTCGGGACGCAAGCCTTCCGCAGCCAGCGTCGGGATGAAATCGACGAGCTGCTGGACCTGTTCGGCAGTCCATACACCTTCGAGCGAGGGCACTTCCTGCACCACCTCGCCGCTCTGCATGCGGATGTCGCCGAAGGCTTCCTCGACAGTCTGAGGTGCTTCGCTAGCTGGCTGTGCAGGCTCTTCTGGCTTTTCGGCCTGCGGCAGGATGTTTTCGGGCGCGGCGTCCTGCGCCGAAGCTGCCGTGAACAGGCCTGCCGCGATCAACGCGGCGCCGGATAGAAATGTTGGTTTTCTCATCAGTCCCACCAGTAAATGACAGCAGCGCAAATAGCCATGCTGCGCGCAGCGCGCCATTGCTGTTTGGACACATAATCGCCGAAAGCTGCTTGCGGATCGCTGAACCGTGATGACCTGCCGCGTTCACGACCCTATGGTCCGCCGCGATGAGCAATTCCGCCGAGCACTTGCGCCCCCTTCTGGCGACCATGGCGGGAATTGCGCTTTTCTCAGCAATGGATGCTGTGATGAAGAGCGCCTCGATCGCTGTCGGGGCCTATAGCGCATACCTGCTACGTTGCCTGATCGGTTTCGCGATGATCGCGCCATTCTGGCTGTGGCGAAACCGCCGGGTGCCCGAGAAACACGTGATGCGGGTGCATGTCATTCGCGGCGTGGTGGTCGCCTTCATGGGCTGGACCTTTTTCGCATCGCTCGTGCGCCTTCCCCTGGCCGAAGCCATCGCGATCAGCTTCGTTGCCCCGCTCATCGCACTGTTCCTCGCGGCATGGCTGCTCGGCGAGAAGATCGAGCGGCGCGCAATCATCGCGGCTATCCTCGGACTGGCGGGCGTGGTGGTGATCGTAGGCGGACGGATCGGACGCGAGCGAATGACCGAGGATGCGGTGACAGGCCTCATCCTGATCGGCGTCTCTGCCATGCTCTATGCGTGGAACCTCGTTCTCCAGCGCCAGCAGGCACTTGTGGCTGGCCCGGCCGAGGTCAGTACCTTCCAGAACGGGATTGTCAGCCTGGTGCTGCTAGCCGGGGCGCCGTTCCTGCTCGTCTGGCCAGAAGGACGTGCATGGCTGGAAATCGGTGCAGGCGCGGCGCTCGCCGTCGGGGCGGCACTGTTCCTCGCATGGGCCTATGCCCGCGCCGAGGCGCAAAGGCTGGTACCGATCGAATACACCGGCTTCCTGTGGGCCTCGCTCTTCGGCTGGCTCTATTTCGGGGAGAGGGTTGGGCCGACCACCATTGGAGGGGCCGTCCTGATCGTCATCGGGTGCTGGATCGCCACTCGTCGGCGACCCGAGCAAAGCGCTCTCTAGCGCTGCGCGGCAACCGCGACGACCTGCGTCGTGTCGTTTGCCTGCGAGTCATTGCCGGCAAAAGTGAATGCGGCAGTGAACATGGCAGCTACACCGAGAACGGCGGCTGTGACGGCGACGTGAAGGGTTCGGCGCGACGATTTCGTCGCGTTCCGCTTGGTATTCATAATCAGCTCCCCATCGGGCCGTGCGCTTCCGGCGGTTTGTGGCCGTGCGCATCACTTGCCCAGATTTTGCCTTAATAACCGCTGAAGAGCTTTTCTGGTTCCCGGTGAAGCGTTTCTGGAGCGCGCCCACCCTTGATTTTTTGCCCGCTTGAGCGCAGAGGCGCGGCACATTTCGCTGTCCGGGCCATTGGTCTCGTGACGGCTCCAGACAGAAAGGACGAAAGCCCGCATGACCCAGGTCGGCCAGGACACGCTCGGAACACGCTCAACCCTTACCGTGAACGGGAAGGATTACGCCTATTACTCCTTCAAGAAGGCAGCCGAGAAGATCGGCGATGTGTCGAAGCTTCCCTTCAGCCTGAAGGTCCTGCTGGAGAACATGCTGCGCTTCGAAGACGGCGGCTTCACCGTTTCGACCGATGACGTGCAGGCAATCGCCGACTGGCAGAAGAACCCGGCGACCGGCAAGGAAATCCAATACCGTCCGGCACGTGTGCTGCTGCAGGACTTCACCGGCGTACCCTGCGTGGTCGACCTTGCCGCGATGCGCGATGCCATCGGCAAGCTCGGCGGCGACACTTCGAAGATCAACCCGCAGGTTCCCGTGAACCTCGTGATCGACCACTCGGTGATGGTCGACGAATTCGGTCACCCGAAGGCTTTCGAAAAGAACGTCGAACTCGAATACGCCCGCAATGCCGAGCGTTACGACTTCCTCAAGTGGGGCTCGAAAAGCTTCAAGAACTTCTCCGCAGTGCCCCCGGGAACGGGCATCTGCCACCAGGTGAACCTCGAATACATCGGCAAGGGCGTGTGGAACTCGGAAGGCCCTGACGGCACCACCGTCGCTTATCCCGACACCTGCGTCGGCACCGACAGCCACACCACCATGATCAACGGCCTCGGCGTGCTGGGCTGGGGCGTCGGCGGCATCGAAGCCGAAGCCGCCATGCTCGGCCAGCCGATCTCGATGCTCATTCCCGAAGTCGTCGGCTTCAAGCTGACCGGCGCGATGGCCGAAGGCGTGACCGCCACCGACCTCGTGCTGACCTGCGTCCAGATGCTGCGCGAAGTCGGCGTGGTGGGTCGCTTCGTCGAATTCTACGGCGAAGGCGTTGCCAACCTG
>JABDNC010000284.1 GCA_013001165.1 Erythrobacter sp. | reverse complement strand
TCCTGCTTATCAGGGATGCGGCGCTAGCCCGATCTCCACGCCCGTCTTGTCCGTCAGGGCGAACTTGTCGACGAGGTCGCTGCTTGCGCGGTTGAGGCCGACGACCTGGACGCTGCGACCGTGGCGGCGCATGCGCTCGACGACCTTGTCGAGCGCGCCAACGGCCGAGATGTCCCAGAAGTGGGCTTTCGATACATCGATGATCACGTGATCGGCCGGGTCGGGCATGGCGCTTTCCGGGCCGAGCGCGGCTTCGAAGCGTTCGACGCTGGCGTAGAAGATCTGGCCCTTGGCGCGGTAGACTGCCTTGTCGCCCTTACGCTCGCGCACGACCTCGAACATCGTCATCACCTTGTGGGTGAAGAACACGCCCGACAGGATCACGCCTGCCAGCACGCCGAGCGCAAGGTTGTGCGTCGCGACTACCACTACGACGGTGGACAGCATCACGACCGAGGACTGCCACGGGTGCTTGGTGACGTTGGGGATCGAGTTCCACGAGAAGGTCCCGATAGAGACCATTATCATGATCGCCACCAGCGCCGGCATCGGCACCTGGCCCACAAGATCGCCAAGGACTGCCAGCAGGATCAGCAGCGAGAGGCCCGCTGTAAAGGTCGACAGGCGTCCGCGCCCGCCGCTGGTCACGTTGATGACCGACTGGCCGATCATCGCGCAGCCGCCCATGCCGCCGAACATGGCAGCGACGACGTTGGCGATGCCCTGGCCCGCGCTCTCGCGGCGCTTGTTCGAACCGGTGTGAGTCATGTCGTCCACGATCTGCGCGGTCAGCAGCGATTCGAGCAGGCCGACCGCGGCCATGGTGGCGGCGTAAGGCGCGATGATGGCCAGCGTTTCCCACGTCAGCGGCACGTTGGGCAGCGCGAAGTAGGGCAGGCCTTCGGGCAATTCGCCCATGTCGGAAACGGTGTTGACCGGTGCGTCGAGCCAGATGGTCAGCGCGGTCAGCACGATGATTGCGATCAGTGGGCTGGGGATCGCGGTGGTAAACCTCGGGATGATGTAAATCATCGCGAGCGCGGCGATGACCATCGCATAGGTCATCCAGCCGATGCCTGCTGCGGTCGGGTCCAGCTGCGGCAGTTGCGCCATGAAAATCAGGATCGCGAGCGCGTTGACGAAGCCGGTGATCACCGAGCGCGAGACGAACTGCATCAGCAGGTCGAGGCGCAGCAGCGCGGCAATGCCCTGGAAGATGCCCATCAGGATCGTCGCGGCGAAGAGGTACTCCACACCGTGATCGCGCACCAGCGGCACCACCACCACTGCGACAGCGGCGGTCGCGGCGCTGATCATGCCCGGACGCCCGCCGGTGAAGGCGATGACCATGGCGATCGCGACCGAGGCATATAGGCCCACGCGCGGATCGACGCCCGCGATGATCGAGAAACCTATGGCTTCGGGGATGAGCGCCAGTGCGACGACGATGCCTGCAAGCACGTCTGCACGGATGTTGGAGAACCAGTCGCGTTTGATCGCGCCGAGGTTGGGCATGATATCTGTCCAGCTATATAAGGAGGGCGCGCGTTCGCACCCGGAAGATTTGGGCGCTACTTAACGATTGTGCAGTGCAACACAACCCGCAAGGGCGGAATTGCTATGCGTCGGCCTTCTCGGGTTCGCTTTCCTCGGACTGCTGGCGCGCCCACATCTCGGCATAGAGTTCGCCCTTGCGCAGCAGCTCTGAGTGCGTCCCGCTTTCCGCAAGTCGCCCGTGGTCGAGCACGAGGATGCGGTCTGCATCGGCAATGGTCGACAGACGGTGCGCGATGGCGAGCGTGGTGCGATCCTCGCTCACCTGCTTCAGCGTGTTGAGAATGTCTTGCTCGGTCCGGCTGTCGAGCGCGCTGGTGGCCTCGTCCAGCACGAGGATCGGCGGATCTTTCACCAACGTGCGTGCAATGGCGACGCGCTGCTTCTCTCCGCCCGACAGCTTCAGGCCCCTTTCGCCGACCTCGGTCGCAAATCCTTGGGGCAGGCGCTCGATGAAGGGCATGATCGCTGCATCGCTTGCAGCCTTGGCGACTATCTCGTCGCTTGCATCCTCGCGGCCATAGCCAATGTTGTAGCCGATGGTGTCGTTGAACAGCACGCTATCCTGCGGGACTATGCCGATATGCGCACGCAGGCTTTCTTGCTGCACATTGGCGATATCCTGTCCATCGATCAGGATGCGGCCCGATGCCGGATCGTAGAAGCGGAACAGTAGGCGGGCGATGGTGCTCTTGCCCGCGCCGGAAGGGCCGACGATTGCGACATGGCTGCCGGCAGGCACTTCGAAGGACAATCCGTGCAGGATGGTGCGCTCCGGCTCGTAGCCGAACACCACGTTTTCGAAGGTGACCGAAGGTCGCTGTATAATAAGGGCAGGGGCTCCGGGCCGGTCCTCGACCTCGACCTGCGTATCGATCAGGCGGAACATCTCGGCCATGTCGACCAGGCCCTGCCGTATCGTGCGATAGACCCAGCCGAGCAGGTCCAGCGGCCGGAAGAGCTGGATCAGGTAGGTGTTCACGAAAACGAGATCGCCGACCGTCAGCTCGCCGCGGCTCCAGCCCCAGACTGTGTAGGCCATCGCGCCGGCCATCAGTGCATTTGTAATGAAGGCCTGCGCGATATTGAGCATGCCGAGCGATGCGTCGGACTTTATCGCCGCCTCGCTATATGCACGCGCGGCTTTGGCGTAGCGGGCTTCCTCGCGCCCTTCGGCCCCGAAATATTTGACGGTCTCGTAATTGAGCAGCGAATCCACGGCACGGCTCAGCGCCTGCCCGTCGAGATCGTTCATCTCGCGCCGCAGCTTGGTACGCCATTCGGTGATCTGCCGCGTCACCACTATATAGGTGACGACGGTAAAGCCGGTTGCCGCCACCAGCCCCCAGCCGAAGTTGAGATAGAAGATGATCCCGACGGCGGTCAGCTCGATGATCGTGGGGGCGATGTTGAAGAGCAGGAAGTAGAGCATGGAGTCGATGCTCTTGGTCCCGCGTTCGATGATCTTGGTGACCTCGCCCGTGCGGCGCGACAGGTGAAAGCGCAGCGACAGGCGGTGCAGCCGATGGAAGACATCTTCTGCAAGGGCGCGGGTCGCTTCCTGTCCTACGCGCTCGAACACTATGTTGCGCAGGTTGTCGAAGGCGGTCCCGGCAAATCGGCCTAGGCCATAGGCAAGGACCAGCGCCATCGCGACCATCGCCGCCTCGTTGCCAGGGGTCGACATGGAATCGACTGCGTTCTTGTAGGCGAAGGGCAGTGCCAGCATCGTGCCCTTGGCCAGCAGCACGAGTACCAGTGCGATAGCGATCCGCCAGCGCAGTGCGTTGTTGTCCTTCGGCCATAGGTAGGGGAGGAAGCGCTTGAGCGTAGTCCAGCTTTCGGCGTCCTGCCGCTGGTCTGAGGTGATCGTGTCTGGCGGCATGCCCCGTTATCTGGGGCGCCAGGGTGCGAGGGACAAGGTCAGGACTTCGTTCGAGTCGCCATGAAGCCCGGTGCAACAAGGTCCTGACGCCTCACCGATCCGGGCAGATCGAACAGGACCCTTCGCGTGGCGAAATCGATCGCTACCCGCTCGAACATCCGAAGGTTTCCCATGCCGAGGATCAGGGCGGGGCGGTCAGCGAGACCCAACGCCTCGATGGCGGGGCTATCGGCAAATCCGATCGGGACATTGGTGAGCTCCATATCACCGATCACCAGCCTTCTCGCCATCGCGAGCTCGCTTTGGACGATGGCCCCATTTACGTCTGTTGCGGTGAGCGTCTCTCGCGCGCGCGCGCGCAGGCGATTGAGAAGGGCTAGGTTGCCGAGAGAATTCTGTGCGCCGGTGTCGATGATCACCGCAGTTCGAATCCCGTTGAGCCGCGCATCGGTGATGATCATCTGTCCGAGCCGTTGGCGGGCTCGCACAACGATCTCGTATCCCATGCTCCCGCGCGAACTGCGCGCGTCCGCTATCGAAATGCTGTCCTCGCGGAAATCGATAAGCACGCGCAGGTCCTGCAGACTGTCGAGGCCAAGGATGCCGTCGGCACCGATGTTCTTGCGCTCAAGCAGAGGGGCAGTGATCCCGCTAAAGCTCCGATCCGCAAATTCGAGCTGGTCGATATCGATCGTGTCGACGATCTCGCTGGACCCCATTGCAACAAGGCGCGCCCTGCCGGTCGGCTCGAGCTCGAGATCGTCGGTCACCTTGCGCGTCACAACCGTCGCCTGCGCGCCTGTGTCTATAAAGAAGCGGTAGGGACCCTTGCCGGAAATGGTGACCGGCACCGTCATGCGCTCGTAGCGGTCCTGGTCGAACTCCACGTCGATGATGTCGCTGTCGGTCTCAGCCTCAGCATTGGGAGCGGTCGTCTGCGCAACTGCGCCCTCATCTTGGACGAGGGGTGGGACCGGCGTATTGCCGCACAACAGCAAACCCGCTGCGACAAGAAGGGTACGCTCGATCATATTATCTCTCCGCTGGGCCAGCTCGCGAAGGCCGGCCTCCATATGGAGTCATACCACAAGGCCGCGCGCCTCCCGAATCCGCCCGCCGATTCTTCTCGATCACTCATCAGGCGTGAATCTTTGGGGCGGATTCGGCCCTGAATCGGTCAATCGGCATGATTCACGAGCTGCCCGACCCGCGATTCATGTTTTTTTTCGAGTCATGAGAGGGCTGAATCGGCGTTTTCGAGAGCTCCGATGCCCGTTTTGACGCCCGAGGCTTGAAACGGGCCGAGATGGCACCATCTAGGGGGCACCGAAAAAGAGCGGTGAAACGGCGGAACTCTGCGGTTTTCGAAAAAAGTTCAAAAAACTTTCGAAAAGTGTGTTGACCGAATCCAACATCACCCCTAGATGGCCCTCACCGACGCGGCGCTGGCGGCTTCCACCGCCCACCGCAACGGTCGCCAACATAGAGAGACAGCCGGTCCCCCCGGTATCAATCGGGGGAACAAAAGCTGTCCCCTCTAACATTGTTGAGCGGCTCTTTGACATTGTTAGTTTTTGATGAAGGGACATGTGGGCGACGGCGCCCGGTCCGGGGACCTCAAGGCTCCGAGTACCGGTTATTTCAAGCCGATTGCCACATCCTTCCAGGCTCCACAGTCTGGTTGTGATGATGCATGTTCATTCGTATCCATTACGTTTGACAGTGCAGGTATCGGCTCCTTGAAGCTCATGCCTAGCGGGT
>JABDNC010000273.1 GCA_013001165.1 Erythrobacter sp. | reverse complement strand
AGCCATCGCTGCCCTGATGCAGCTAGCGATCGAGCAGTTGCAGCAGGGCTATCTCACGTCAGAGCAGATCGAGGCTTCCAAGGCTGGTATGGGTCTCGATGCCTTGTTGATCGGGGACGGTACCTATTTCTGCGTCGAAGATAATGGTGAGCTTGCTGGCTGCGGCGGCTGGTCGCGCCGTGCGACGCTTTACGGCGGCAATCACTCCGCGGGCCGCGACCCGCGCCTGCTCGATCCTGCAAGCGAACGCGCGCGGATCAGGGCGATGTACACGCACCCTGACCACGTCCGCAAAGGTGTCGGCAGGCTCGTGCTAGAGACAGCCGAGGCGGCAGCACGCGCAGAGGGCTTCCGCGAAATAGAGATGGCGGCCACCATGGCGGGCAAGCCGTTTTACGAACGCTGCGGCTATGCCGTCGAAACCGAGTGGCACGACACCAATGGTGCCGTGCCTGTCCCGCTGGCGACGATGGCGAAGGCGCTCTAGGCGCCCAGCTCTGCCTTCACGAAGTCGGCACAGCGTTCGCCGATCATGATACTCGGCGCATTGGTGTTGCCCGAGACAAGACGTGGCATGATGCTGGCGTCCGCGATCCACAGCCCGTCGATCCCGCGAGCCTTGAGCGTCGGATCGACAACGTCATTTTCACTCGCGCCCATCCGGCAGGTGCCGACAGGATGATAGACGGTGTCGGCGCGGTTGCGGATGAGCTCGTCCAGCTGTGCATCGTCATCGAGATCGACGGGATAACGGTCGCGCGGCTCGAAGGCCTGTAGTGCGGGCGAGCCGGCGATGCGGTGCGAAAGCCTGACGCCTTCGCGCAGGGTCACAAGGTCGCGTTCGTCACCAAGGAAATTGGGATCGATGACTGGAGCATCTGCGGCATCGCGGCTGCCAAGGCGAACCGTGCCACGGCTTTCGGGGCGCAGGACGCAGGCGTGCAGCGAGAAACCGTGACCCTTCACCTTGGTGCGCCCATGGTCTTCGAGCATGGCGGGCACGAAGTGCCACTGGACGTCGGGGGCGGGGGCATCAGGCATCACGGTCCAGAAGCCGCCCGCCTCGGCATAGGGCGAGGTCCATGGACCGGTCTTGTGGCGGCGATGTTCGATCAGGCCTTTCGCCATGCGCAGCGTGCCCTTGAGACTGTCGCCGAGCAATTCCTTGCTCGGGCTTTCCCAGCTGGAGACGTAATCGAGATGGTCCTGGAGGTCGGAGCCAACCGCCTGCTTGTCGAGCACGACTTCAATCCCGTGCTCCTTGAGGTGCTCGGCCGGACCGACACCCGAGAGCATGAGTATCTGCGGTGAGTTGAAGGCTCCGGCGCTCAGCACCACTCCGCCGCGCGCCTTGATCGTGCGCGAACGCTTGCCGACCGAATAGGTCACGCCGGTGACGCGGCCCTCCTCGATTTCCAGCTTCTGGACTGTGACACCGATGCGAACGTCGAGGTTCTTGCTGCCACGCAGCGGTTCGACATAGGCGCGAGCGGCGGACCAACGCTCTCCGTCTTTCTGGGTAACCTGATAGAGGCCGAAACCAGCCTGCTTCTCGCCATTGAAATCATCGTTGTGCGGCAGCTGCAGCTGGGTCGCGGCTTCCACGAAAGCGCGACTTCCCGGGTTGGTGAATTTCTGGTCCGAAACGAACAGTGGCCCTTCGTCCCCGTGATACGGGCCGCCACCGCGCTCATTGGTCTCGGAGCGTCTGAAATAGGGGAGTACGTCATCATAGCCCCAGCCGGTGCAGCCGAGGCTTTCCCAATTGTCATAATCCCAACGGTGGCCGCGGATATACACCATGGCGTTGATCGCCGACGAACCGCCAAGACCCTTGCCGCGCGGCTGATAGCCGATGCGACCATTCAGGCCTTTCTGCGGGACAGTCTCGAAGCGGTAGTTGATCTTGTCGGTGCTGAAAGCGAGCATGCCCGGGATTGTGACCCGGAAACCGTCGTTCCGTCCGCCTGCCTCGAGCAGGCACACGCTCTTGCCCGCCTTGGCCAGCCGACCGGCAACCGCGCTGCCGCCGCTGCCGCCGCCAATGACCACTACATCGAATTCGTCCATGGGATCTCCTCTCGATTCGAAAGGTTAGGCAGCCTCGGCCTCGCCCGCAATCGGGTTTTCTTCCGCAACCGGTTTTCTTCCGGAGGCAACAGAGGCGCGTTCCAGCCACGCCGCGCGGATTTCATCGCTGGTCTGGCGGCTGCCGTCATGCGTCCAGCCGGGCTCGCGCAGGAGGTAGGACAGCTTGTGCTTCCAGGGCGCCCGCCACATGTCCTGCGCAATGCCGATCCATTCGTGGAAGACGGCCCACAGCAGGTTGAAGCTGCCGAGCTGCTTCACGATCCCGTAGCGGATCTTCTCGTCCTTTACCTCGGGCTCGAACGTGCCGAACATCTTGTCCCAGACGATAAAGACGCCCGCGTAGTTGCGGTCGAGATAGCGCGGGTTGGTCGCGTGGTGGACGCGGTGGTGGCTTGGCGTGTTCATGACAGCCTCGAACCAGCGCGGCATGCGGTCGATCGCCTCGGTGTGGATCCAGAACTGATAGATCAGGTTGAATCCGCCGCAGATGGCGATCATCGCCGGATGGAAGCCGAGCAGGACCAGCGGCAGCGCGAAGGCGAAGCCCAGCGTCAGGAAGCCGGTCCACGTCTGGCGAAGCGCGGTGGAGAGATTGTAATGCTGGCTCGAATGGTGGTTCACGTGGCTCGCCCAGAACCAGCGCACACGGTGGCCGAAGCGGTGGACCCAATAGTATTTCAGGTCGTCGAGCACGAAGCAGGCGATCCACGCCCACCATGCCCAGCCGATGTCGAAGGCGCGGAACTCCCACACGAACAGGTAGAGCGCGAAGAACAATCCGCCGAACAACAGACCGGCAACCGTGCTGCCGAGCCCGAAAGCGAGACTGGTCAGCGTGTCTTTCGGCTCATAGGCGCGCGGGTTGCGCCGCCACGCCCAGATCATCTCGATCAGGACCAGCGCAACGAAGCCGGGTACGGCATATTCGGTGGGTGAGAAATCGGGCATGGCGTTCACGCTATACTATCGCCTCGATGCGCTTAACCCAAGCTTGAGGATCGGCGATCGTCAGCCGCGCCGAACCATAGCGGCGCTCTGCGGTGTCGATAACCAGCGTGGTGCCATCGACCCAGGCCTTAGCCTCACCTGTCAGGATACGACCCGCGAAATGCGTTCCGTGCGGGCGTAACAGAAGGATCCGCCCATGTGCATCGCCGAGCAGCGCGCCGCGACCTTTCTGATCGAGCGCGATCTCTGTCGCACTGAAGCCGTCGACCGCTTCATTGGCAGCGTAACGCGCCTCGTCTTCGCTTGCGAGAGAGGTCTGCGGCCCCAGCTTCATCCACCATGCCAGCCCTGCAAGCGCGAGGATCGCGACGAGCGAGCCGAGAAACTGGAGGAGGGCGGGTGGCAGGTCCATTGCGTTCACGGATTGGCACGGGCCTCGCTTTGCGGCAAGCAGGTGCAAGCTTCGGGGAGAAGATTATGAGGACCGCCGCCTTTTTCGCCAGCGCTGCCATGGCATTCGCAATGCCGAGTGCTGCGCAGACGTCTGAACCGCTCGATGAGGTCGTCGCGCAGGAAGAGCGCACCGGACGCGTCGCCCAGCAATTGTGGGACTGGGCGGAGCTCGGCTACCTTGAAAGGCGCTCGAGCGCCTTGTTACAGGATGAACTGGAGAGCGAAGGTTTCTCGGTCGAGGCGGGCATCGCCGATATCCCGACCGCCTTCGTGGCGGAATGGGGCGAGGGTGGTCCGGTCATCGCGATCCTCGCCGAATATGACGCGCTTCCCGGGATCAGCCAGACCGCCTCGCCGACACGCGAACAGTCCGCGCATGGTGCAGGCCATGCTTGCGGGCACAATCTGTTTGCGGCCGGATCGCTGACTGCGGCGATTGCAATCCGACGCTGGCTCGAGAAGACCGGCACTCCGGGTCGTATCCGACTTTACGGAACGCCTGCAGAGGAAGGTGGATCGGGCAAGGTCTACATGACGCGGGCCGGCATGTTCGACGATGTCGACATCGCGCTCCACTGGCATGCCGATGACGAGAACAGTGCTGCGGCGCGTACCAGCCTTGCCAACCGCTCGGCCAAATTTCGTTTCCGCGGCGTGTCCGCCCATGCGGCAGGCGCTCCCGAACGCGGGCGTAGCGCGCTCGATGGCGTGGAAGCGATGAATATGATGGTCAACATGATGCGCGAGCACACCAGCATGGATACGCGCATCCACTACGTGATTACCGAGGGCGGGGCAGCGCCAAACGTAATCCCCGATTTCGCGGAAGTCTTCTATTACGTTCGCCATTCCGATGCCGACGAGGTCCGTGCACTGTGGACGCGGCTGGAGGCCACGGCGAAGGGCGCTGCAATGGGAACGGGTACCGACGTCGAATGGGAGATCATCCACGGCAACAACCCGCTGCTCGTGAACGAGACGCTGGCGCGTATGATGGACCAAAAGCTGCGCAGCCTCGGCGGCATCCAATACTCTGCCGAGGAACGCGAATGGGCGGAGACCATCTCGGAAAGTTTCGGTGACAACGCCATCCCGCTCGAGGAAGCCGGGAAGGTGCAACCCTATGCGAAAAGCCTAGGTTATGGCTCGACCGATGTCGGCGATGTGTCATGGGCAACGCCGACCGTGGGCGTGCGTACGGCGACATGGGTGCCCGGCACCAGCGCACACAGCTGGCAGGCGGTTGCGGCCAGTGGTCATTCGATCGGCCACAAGGGTGCGCAGCACGCCGCGAAAGCGCTGACGCTGATGGCGGCCGAACTGTTCAGGAATCCGGAGCTGCGAGAGGCGGCACGGGCGGAGTTCGATGCCGCACGCGGTGACGATTACGAATACGTCTCGCTGCTCGGTGACCGCGATCCGCCGCTCGATTATCGCAAGTAACTAGGCGCCAGCACTGCCCGACAGCATGTCGAGGGTCTGGCGGATAGGCGATACGTCGTAGCCGCCAGCCGCTGCCTTGCTTGCGATCTCGTCGGGATCGGCACCGGCCTTGGCCTGTGCCAGCGCCCATAGGAACGTCGAGCGCGTGCCCGAGCGGCAGAATGCGAGCACCTTGCCGTCGGCCTTCGCCAGGGCATCGGCCATTGCATCGACCTGCGGCTGGCTGAACCCTCCGCCACTGACCGGAATGGCGACATAATCGATACCGGCGTCGCTTGCAGCGCTTTCGATGGCGCTGCTGTCGGGCTGGTCAGGCGCTTCGCCATCGGGACGGTTGTTGATGATAAGGGTCACACCTTCAGCCTTGGCCGCCGCAACATCGGCAGGCTCGATCTGCGGCGAGGCGAGCAGGGTTTCGGTAATCTTCCTGAAGTCGGCCATCGATCAGCCCTCCTGTGCGCTGGTTTCGGGAACGCGGCGCTTGCGTTGAACGATATTGAGGATTTCCACGCCGACGGAGAAACCCATGGCGGCGTAGATATATCCCTTGGGTACGTGGAAGCCGAAGCCGTCAGCGATCAGCACGAGGCCGATCATGACGAGGAAGGCCAGGGCGAGCATGACCAGCGTCGGGTTCTTCTCGATGAATTTCGCCAGCGGATCGGCGGCGACCATCATCACGCCGACCGTGATGACCACGGCGATGACCATGATCGGAATTTCGTCGGTCATACCGACAGCGGTCAGGATCGAATCGACCGAAAAAACAAGGTCGATCGCCACGATCTGGGCGATAACCGCTCCGAATGTGGCCTTAACTGCATCGACGGGACCCGGAGTCTTGTCGAGCAGGTCCCCCGAATTGTCTTCCGGCTCCATCGAGTGATGGATTTCCTTGGTTGCTTTCCACAGCAGGAACAGGCCGCCGACGAGCAGGATCAGGTCGCGGCCCGAGAACGCCGTCTCGAAGGTCGGCTCGCCATATGGCCCCGGCTCGCCCGAGATCCCGAGATCGAACAATGGGGTTTGTAGCGTCACCAGCCAGCCGATCAGCATGAGCATGCCGATGCGCATAATGAGAGCGAGCGAAAGGCCGATCCGCCGCGCCCTCTGCTGCTGGTGCTCGGGCAGCTTGTTCGACAGGATCGCAATGAAAATGAGATTGTCGACACCGAGGACAATTTCGAGTGCGATCAGGGTGAGAAGCGCCAGCCATGCCGCCGGGTCGCTGAACAGTGCAATAAGGTCCATGAGAACGCTCGTTGCCGAAGCACAGGCTGCCTTGCAAGCGAAACGAGCGGGCGGAGCACCATGCGAAAATGTCACATTTATGCGCCAGACGGCCCCAAGACGCTAAAATATTCGCATGCTGTGAAGAATCACGCTATGCCTCGATCCGTGCGGGAGGATTTCATCGTGGAATCCGCCTGACTTATGCGAACGACACGCCTTGCAGCCTACGTGTCCTCGCGACGATTACTTGGCTGCGCGACAAGGTATATTAGGACTTATGGGTTACGACAAAGGGCGGCGCCGCGGACGGGACAAGCGGGACAACATCGGCGAAGATAGCTACGATCCGTTTGGTGGTCCTCCCGGTGGTTTCGACCAGGGCGGCGGTTATGGCGGCGGAGACCGTGGAGGTTTCGGCGGCGGTGATCGCGGCGGCTTTGGCGGCGGCGGTGGTGACCGTGGCGGCTATGGC
>JABDNC010000229.1 GCA_013001165.1 Erythrobacter sp. | reverse complement strand
CAGGTGCATAGCTGTTGGGCGGCAGGTAATCGCGGCTTGCCTCGAGCAGCAGCGTCGGCGCGCTTTCGATTGCCTTGGTCTTGGCGGCGCCCGGCTTTTCGGATGAGAAGCTCAGCAGGCTTGCCTTGGGTTCGCTGGGTGGCTCGAGCGGTCCGGGATTGATGCCCGGAGCCCGCGGATCGGCTGAGGCCACCGGTGCAACTGGGGGATTGGCGCGGACGGTCTCGAGTGCCGAGCGCAAGGCGGCGTTCTCCGCCGAGATCGCATCGATCGCAGCTTGCCCGTCGCTCAGCATCCGCGCGTTCTCGCCCCGCAGCGTTTCGAGCTCCTGCTCGATCGAAGCCCTGGGAAGCTGGGTCTCCTGCAGGTCCTTGATCGCCTTGCCCTGCGCATCGAGGCGGTTGCCATAGGTGGCGACGAATTCGCGTTGCGAGAGATTGCGATTGACCAGCGCACCGGTTTCGATCGTGGTTGCGCCCGCGCCGTCGGCGCCGGCTTCATCCTCGCCGCCGAAGATGAACATCGAACCGGAGATGAGTGCCACCCCGCCGATGCCGGCGAGCAGCAGCTTCTGGCGCTGCGCGACCGTGCGGTTGAGATTGCGCCGGGCTTCGCCGCGCGTCTCGTCCTTGGGCGCTGCGGCGGGCGTATCGTGTCTGTCGGTATCGGCCATTATTCGAGCCCTCCCTTCGCAAAGACGAGGAAGGCCTGCGTGCTCTCGCCGGGCTGGAGACTGTCGCGGCCATAGGCAAAGGCCAGCGCCCCGGCGGGCGCCTCGCGTTCACCGGCAAGGTCGACGGGCATCGGGCCGAGATTGCGCAGGGTGAAGGCCTGACCGATCAGCTCGGCACCTTCATATTCGGCGACCTGCTGCACTTCGAGGCTGTCGGTGCGGCGTGGTCGCGAGAGTTCGGCGCGCGCCCGGAAGCCCGGCAGAACACCGTCGCTCGCCATCGCCTCGATCAGGCGGATCGCGGCTTCGTCGCGCGTCGCTGCATAGCCTTCCCATTCGCTCGCCTGGGACTTGGCGAGCGCGGGATTGGTGACGAAGAGCTGGCTCGCTTCCTCGCCATCGACGCGGCAGGCGAACTTATAGACATAGCCCGCGCTGCTGGTCGCGAAGAAGCTGACTCTGGCGCTCGCATATTGCAGCGGCACCGAGACATAAATGTCGCCGCGCACCGGTTCGTGGGTCACCTCGAAATCGTTGTAGGGATAGCCGCTCGCCATCTTCGAGACATTGGCGAAACCATCCTCGATGAGGGCGATACGGGTCAGCGCGCCGCGCGCGAGCACGCAATCGATCGCGGCGCCATCAGCGGCCTCGACGAACTGGTCGGCATGTGCCGGTGAAGCGTAGGCGGCCGTGGCGATTGCCAGCGCAACGCTGGTCAGCGCGGCGGGGAAGGGGCGGGATAGGAGTGTCATGGGTTCTCCTCCTCGGTTTCGGTTGGGAGCTGGCGGAAGCCGGTGAGGCCGAGGCTGAGGCCGCGGCGGTTCCAGCTGAATTCGAAGCTGCGCTGCTGGCTCGCGATCACCTGCGCGCCGACAAAGGTCTTGAGCGTTCCGGTGACGGTCGCGGTGAGCGCCTGCGGGTCGACCTCCATCCGCGAGATGACGAAGGCCTGGCTGATGTCCGAGCCGCGTTGCTCGTCGACGATCTTGACGAGCTCGGCCTTGAGGCGGCCGTGCGCAGAGGGATCTGCCACCTTGAGAACCTGCTCCATCCAGTAGTCGAGGCTCTCGGGTGCGCGATTGAGCAGCATCAGCGCGGTGTCGCGGGTGACAAGCTCGAGGTAGTGCGCATCGGTCGCGCCGCTGCCGAGCGTCAGGCGCTCGCTCGTGACAGGCACGAGGATCATGCTTTCCTCGCGCGTTGCCGCCGCGCCGACCGCCAGCAGGCTGGTAAGGCCGAGAACGGATGCCAGCGCGGCAAAGCGGTTACGCTGCTTGAGGTGACGCTGCGCTTCCTCGTAGGCGAATTCGTGTTGCATGCTTGACCTCCCTCATCCCGCCAGCAGGCGGCAATGGGAGGGCGGCGTGGCTTTCAACCCGAGGAAACTCCCCGGAAGGTACCAGTAGGCAGCGTGCACCAGTTTCGAGCCTGCGCCTGAAGCTTTCGCCTTCCGCAAGGCGAACCAGGTTATGACCGATAGGCCAGTGCCGATGATGATGTGCTGCGCGAGAATGCCCCAGGCGAACGGGACGAGCAGTCCCGCGAACTCGTCGATTGTCCAGAAGCCGATTAGCTCCGGATCGTCGAGCCGCCGTGGAACAAGGTACATGTCGGCCATGCCGCCCTCCCGTCGAGACCTGCGATCAGATGGTCGCGGTCACGACCGAAGTGACGATCGGAACGCCGGTGCCGACACCGATCCCGACACCGACCGGTACGGCGACCTGGCCGAGTGCGAAGCGCCCGGATGCGAGGGCGATGAGACCACCTGCCAGGCTAAGGACGGTGATGATCTTGCCGCCCGAACCTTCGAGAAAGTCCGTGAACTTCTGCAGCGCCGGATCGAAGGTCGTATCGGCACCGGCATAGGCGGCACCGGCGCAGGCGAGCGCAATGGCGGCCGGAAGAATATAGTTGCGGGCACGAATGCCTTTGCTGGATTGGCGCTGAAGAGTGATTGCTTTGGTCATCGAGGAACTCCGTTTCGAACATTGGCAGCGATGCGTTCGCTGTATGTTCTTTCCTCGATTGGAAGGCAGGGTGTAGGAAAACGGAAACTGCAG
>JABDNC010000211.1 GCA_013001165.1 Erythrobacter sp. | reverse complement strand
GTGTAGCAAACATGTCTTATTTCGACGACCTATATTGCGGATCTTTCCGCCTGATCGAATAAAGCGCGGCAAAAGGGATCATTCCCGCTTCGACGAAGATTGCAGCCACCGTGCCCCCAAAGCCAGTCAACCAGCGCTGCGGCTTGATGGGACACATGAATACGACTGTGAATTGGCTCTCTTACACCGGTTTGCAGGCTTGAATTTCCGCCGTTCCCGCTCTAGCCGCGCAGGCAAATTCAAGCTTTCTTCCCATCCCGGAGTCTTCCATGGTCCCCCGTTACGCCCGCCCCGCAATGACTGCTATCTGGGAGCCGGAGGCCCGCTATCGCATCTGGTTCGAAATCGAGGCGCATGCGACCGAGAAGCTGGGCGAGCTGGGCGTTGTCCCCAAGAGCGCGGCCAAGGCACTTTGGGACTGGTGGGCCACCGACCCGGTCATCGACGTTCCCGCTATCGACGCGATCGAAGCGGTCACCAAGCATGACGTGATCGCATTTCTCACCTGGGTGGCGGAAAACGTCGGCGAGGAAGCGCGCTTCATGCACCAGGGCATGACCAGCTCCGACGTGCTCGACACGACGCTCGCAGTACAGCTCGCCCGGTCGACCGACCTCCTGCTCGAAGACATCGATGACTTGCTCGCCGCGATCAAGCGCCGCGCGGAAGAGCACAAGTACACGCCGACCATCGGTCGCAGCCACGGCATTCATGCAGAGCCGGTCACCTTCGGCCTCAAGCTCGCGCAGGCCTATGCCGAATTCGACCGCTGCAAGACGCGCCTGATCGCCGCGCGCGAGGAAATCGCGACCTGCGCGATCTCGGGTGCGGTGGGCACCTTCGCCAATATCGACCCGAGCGTTGAGGAATACGTCGCCGAGAAGCTGGGCCTCAAGCCCGAGCCCGTGTCGACGCAGGTCATCCCGCGTGACCGCCACGCGATGTATTTCGCCACGCTCGCAGTGATTGCAGGCTCGATCGAGCGCCTTGCGGTGGAAGTGCGTCACCTCCAGCGCACCGAGGTGCTGGAAGCGGAAGAATTCTTCTCCAAGGGCCAGAAGGGTTCGAGCGCGATGCCGCATAAGCGCAACCCGATCCTGACCGAAAACCTCACCGGCCAGGCGCGCATGATTCGCGCCTATGCCCTGCCCGCGCTCGAAAACGTGGCGCTGTGGCACGAACGTGATATCTCGCACTCCTCGGTCGAACGGTTCATCGGTCCTGATGCAACGATCACGCTCGATTTCGCCCTCGCGCGCCTTACCGGCGTTGTCGACAAGCTGCTCATCTATCCCGAGCGCATGCAGGCGAACATGGACCGCATGGGCGGCCTCATCCACTCGCAGCGCGTGCTTCTCGCCCTCACCCAGAACGGCGTGAGCCGCGAGGATGCCTATCGCCTCGTCCAGCGCAACGCGATGAAGGTGTGGGAATCGGACGGCAAGTTAATGCTGCTCGACCTGCTGAAGGCAGACGAAGAAGTGACTGCTGCGCTGACGAACGAGCAACTCGAAGAGCGCTTCGACCTCGAGTACCACTTCAAGCAGGTGGACACGATCTTCGACCGGGTCTTCGGCTAGACGCGCGCAGCTTGTCGGCCTAGCATCGCGCTACAAGACAACCGGGGAGGCACGCACAATGCAAATCGTAAGGACGATCCTGTGGATCCTGCTGTTGGTGGGCGTGATCGCCTTTTCCTTCGGCAACTGGGATCGCCAGATCGATGTGCGCATCTGGCCCGGCATTGTCTGGGACACGCGTGTTCCGGCGCTGGTCATCGTGTCTTTCCTGCTCGGCCTGCTCCCGATGTGGATCTATCATCGCGGCGTGCGCTGGCGTCAGGGGCGCCGCATTACCGCGCTCGAAACCGCAACGCAGAAGATGGCATCGCCCAAGCCCGATGCGAATATCGAGCCTGCTCGGCCCTATCCTCCGAAGAAGGACCTGCCGCCGGAACCCGCCAATCCGGTTGATCCGGAACCCGGCGCGAACTCATGAGCAATCCTGTCTACCTCGCCCTCGACGTCCCGCGCCTTCGCGATGCGGTCGCACTTGCCGAGAAGGTCAAGGCGCATGTCGGCGGCATCAAGCTGGGGCTGGAATTCTTCTGTGCGCACGGCGCTCATGGCGTGCATATGATCGGGCAGCTCGGCCTGCCCATCTTCCTCGACCTTAAGCTTTACGACATTCCCAATACGGTTGCGGGCGCGATGCACGCGATCCACAATCTCGAACCTGCGATCATCACCATCCACGCCAGTGGCGGGCGGGCGATGATGGAGGATGCCAAGGCAGCTGCGGGCGAGAATACCAAGGTAGTCGGCGTGACAATGCTCACCAGCATGGATGACCGCGACCTCGAGCGGACCGGCATCAAGGGCAACGCCCACGATCAGGTCATGCGCCTTGCCGACCTCGCGCAGGAAAGCGGCCTCGATGGCATCGTGTGTTCGGGCCATGAGGTTAAGTCGGTCCACGATCGCTGGAAGGACGGCTATTTCGTAGTCCCCGGCCTGCGTCCCGCTGGAAGCGCCGTGGGCGACCAGAAGCGCGTGGTCACCCCGCGTCAGGCGCGAGACGATGGCGCGAGCGTGCTGGTCATCGGACGGCCGATAAGCCGCGCCGAAAACCCGGCAGAGGCCGCCCGCGCGATCGAGGCGACGCTTTGACAGCAATCGCAGTGGCGTCGACCCACGACGCCGAAGAACTCAAGCAGCTGCTCGAGAGCGCCTATCGTGGCGACAGCGCGCGCAAGGGCTGGAATCACGAGGCCGACCTGCTCGACGACGAACGCGTGCCGCTTGAAGAGGTCGAGCGGATGCTTGCCGACCCCGATGTAGCCATGCTGGCCGCTCGCAATGATGCGGGCGAAATCATCGGCTGCGTCGCGGTGACACGGCGCGACGAGCAGCTCGGCTATCTCGGCATGCTGTGCGTGTCGCCTACCCTGCAATCAGGCGGAATGGGCGGCCAGCTACTCGCGGCGGCGGAGCATCAGGCGCGAGAAATGGGCCTTGGTGCCATGGAGATGACCGTTATCTCGCAGCGCGACACGCTGATCGCCTGGTACGAGCGCCGCGGATACCCGCGAACTGGCGAAAGACGCCCCTTCCCCGTCCTGCGCGATCCGCCGCTCGAATTCGTCGTGCTGGAAAAGCGGCTGGACGCTTCCTAGAAAGCATGTCGATGGCAAGCCGGATCAAGATTTGCGGGATATCGACACCCGAAACGCTGGACGCGGTGCTGGCTGCACGCGCCGAATACGTGGGTTTCAACTTCTTCCCGCCTAGCCCGCGCCATGTTTCGATGGAGCAGGTCGCTGAACTGGCCTTGCGCGCGGGGGATAGAATTTCGAAGGTCGGCGT
Source organism: Erythrobacter sp. (assembly GCA_013001165.1). GTDB lineage: Bacteria > Pseudomonadota > Alphaproteobacteria > Sphingomonadales > Sphingomonadaceae > Qipengyuania. The sequence goes on along the minus strand of JABDNC010000211.1, from coordinate 356 downwards.
CTTCGTCGATGCCCATGATGCGCTGATCGGTGCCGCCATGGAAGCAGGCAAGCTCGATGCGATCCAGCTTCACGGAGAGGAAACGCCCAAAAGGGCGAGCGAACTAAGCGCGCGTTTCCGCAAGCCCGTGTGGAAGGTCATCCCAGTCTCTTCCGCCGCCGACGTTGCACGCGGTGCAGACTACCGCGGCGCGGCAGAATTCATCCTCTACGATGCGAAGACACCCAAGGACGCGGCGCTGCCCGGCGGCATGGGACTGCGCTTCGACTGGTCCCTTCTGCGGCGGGAGAAGAGCGGGCTCCCCTGGGGGCTTGCCGGAGGACTTTCGGCCTCGAACGTCGCCGATGCGATCGCGC
>JABDNC010000014.1 GCA_013001165.1 Erythrobacter sp. | reverse complement strand
GCGTTTCGCTTTCCCACAGGTCGGACAGGCGCGCGCTGGTCGATGTGACGCTGGACATCGAAGCTGGCACGATGCTCGCGCTGACCGGCCGCTCGGGTGCGGGCAAGAGCACGCTGGCCGACCTCGCATCGGGCCTGATCGGTCCCGATGCGGGCACAGTCAGCATCGACGGGACACAGCTCGATGCCGCAGGCCGCCGCGCATGGCGGTCACGGGTTGCCTATGTCCAGCAAGAGCCGCTGCTCTTTTCCGGCACCGTGCGCCAGAACCTGCTCTGGGGGCGCCCGGATGCGGACGAGGCGCAGGTAAAGCGGGCGCTCGAGGAAGCAGCCGCGCAGTTCGTGTTCTCCCTGCCCGAAGGGATAGACTGCGATCTCGGCGAAGGTGGCCGCGCCCTGTCCGGCGGCGAACGCCAGCGCATCGCGCTTGCCCGCGCGCTGATGCGCGATCCGGACCTCATCGTGCTCGACGAGGCGACCAGTGCGGTCGATTCCGAAAGCGAGCAGGCGATTGCCGCCGCGCTGCACGAGATGACCGGCAAACGCACCGTGCTGGCCATAGCCCACCGGGGTTTGCTGACAGAAATCGCGGACCGCGTAGTGCGGATCGACAGGGGCCGGATCGCCACCGACTGAACGGCGAATTCAGCCGCAATTCAGCGCCGTTCCCTATAAGCGGCAGCATATCGGTGCATTCTCGCGCTTTCCCGCCGTGCGCTTGAACCTAGGCGGTGACCAATTATTGAAGGGGGCCATGATCATGACCACCAAATTTGCTGCCGTAACCGGTGCTGCGGCTGTCGCGCTAGCGGGCCTCGCGCTCGCCACGCCCGCCGAAGCCCAGTACCGCGAGAAGATCACGCACGACCCTTCGCGCTGCGAAGCGGGCAAAGGTGCCGGCGTCTGGGTGACGATCAACGAAATCAAGGAAAGCAAGGGCACCATCCGGGTCCAGTCCTATCGCGCCACGAAGGAAGACTGGCTGAAGAAGGGCCGCTGGATCTATCGCATGGAGGCTCCTGCCAAGGCCGGCTCGATGCGCTTCTGCATGCCCCTGCCCGGCGCGGGCCATTACGGCATTGCCGTGCGTCACGATCTCGATGGCGACGGAGAGACGGATATTTTCGGCGATGGCGGCGCCATGTCGAACGATCCGAGCATCAACATCTTCAACCTCGGCAGGCCGAGCTACAAGAAGGTCGGTTTCGATGTCGGCGACGGGGTCGAGAAAATCTCGATCCGCATGCGTTACCGCTGACGGCGTTTCGCGCGCCACAGCTCCCAGGCTGCTCCGGGCATCGCAAGCAGCGGGTGCTTTTCGCGAAACGGAGTCACCTCCAGCTTGATGCCGGTGTGGCGTTCCAGCTTCCACGCGCCGTAACGCGCCGCGCCTTCGAAGGTTGTGGTCGCCTTTGCCAGGCGAAGGATATTGAGCGGCTTGCCCAGCCTTTCCCGCGCCGACCAGTTCTTCAGAATCGATGCGCGCCTGCTGCCGTCCAGTTCCGGGCGCAACAGCGCGCCCTCACGCGTAAATGGGACGCCGTCCGCTTCCCACGCGAGCGGCAGCAAGCCCTCGAAATGGTCCGCATTCACCGACAGTATGGAATCTTCCCTTCCCGCCTTTTCTACCCGGAATTCGGCCCGATAGGTCGCTTGGAAGAGCGCGCGCCAGTAATCCTCGGGTGTGCCGATTTCAGGACCTAGTGCCGCAGCGAAACGCGCTGCCACGCGTGCTGCCCGTGCGATCGCGGCCGCAACCTTGGTCCGCGCGCCTTCGTGCCTGCTCCAGATAAGCGCGCTCGGCTGCACGAAGCGCGTCCAGATCGTCGTATCGCGGCTGTCACCCCGCGCGGCCTCGGCAAACTTGTCGAGGCTCATGGTTGCGATCTTGGCGCGCAGGATTTGCCCGCCGTGCTCCCACTCGCGGTAGCTGACCTTTGGCCAGATCCGCTCCTGCTGCGGACCCGGCAACAGGATGTAGAAATCGAGCACGCCTTCGAGCGAGCCGGTCCTGAGATTGGAGCCGTAGAAAAGCACGGCATCCGCACCGACCTCCTCGCCCAGCATGCGTGCATAGGCCGCGACTTCGCTCCGCACCTCGAGCTCAAGCGATTGCGCGATCCGTTTCTCCAGCGTGTCGGTCACCCGGTAACAAAGGTCAGTTCGGGGCCCTGTTCGACCCTGTAGCTGCCCGCAGAGAAATGTTCGCCGTCGAGAATGAACTGCGAATCGAGCGTGATTGCAAAACCTTCGGCCGACAGGTGGTGCAGACCCGCATCGGCCAGCCAACGCGGGTGCCAGCCAGCAAGGATCGCGGGGACGGAAAACATGATCCGGCGTCGCGGATGATCGAGCACCAGCAGCCTGATCGCATCCTGCCCCTTGCCGAACAGCTTGATGTCGAGCGGCATCGTTTTCAGTGTCGAGGCCAAGATCAGGTTGCGCCGCGCCGGATTTCCGTGGCGCGAATGCGGCATGGGCTCGCCCGAGGGCAGGTATTCCAGCTCCATCCCCGTTCCGCGACGCCAGACGTTGCTGTCGCTCCCGAGCAAAGACTGCACCACGCCCCAAGCGCTGGTGACGCCGACCGCAATCGAGTTGAAGAAGCCCACCTTGTGCGCATCCTGCCCGGCATCGACGCCAAGCGTGAATGCGCCCGCGCCGAAGATGAAGCCGAGCATGGGCGGGTTGTCGTCGCCAACCTTCGCGACCGCCAGCGGACGGCGAACGATCCGCCGGCCGCCTGCGCGGTCTTCGAACGCAGCGATTGCCTGGGCGAGCGACCAGTCGCGCGGGCTTCCGAGGTCGACGTTGAGCGCATTGGTCTTGCCACGCGGAAGGACCGCGAGTTCGGGCCAGCTGTCGCCGAAAACGGCCTGGCCCATAGTGAGCACATCGCGCACCGTGCCGTCGCCGCCGCTGATAACGAGGAACCCGATCCCGTCGCGCGCGAAAGCGACCAGCGCATCGGCCAGCTCCTTGCGGGTCGAAGGGCGTGCAATCGTGACGTTGGAGCGGTTGCCGAAATCGGGCTCGCGCCCCTTGTTGTGGTGGCTCCGCGCACTGAAGATCACGCCGATGCGCTGCGCCTGCGTACCGTCGTCCGCGTGGCGCGCCGCCGCAATTTCCGCTTGCGTCGGGAGATCGTCGAATTGGTAGATCTTGCGCTCCATGCTTTCTCTCGGCGCGGGGTCTAGGCAATTTGCAGCAGTTTGGCGAGTGTCGCGAAAATTTCCCCCGAAAGTGCGCGTTTCCCTACGGCAATTGGCAGTCCGGCTCCTTCCGGCCAGCGGCCTGTCAGGCGTCGAAAATGTGGTAATCCGGTATTGTAGCTGCGGCAGATCGCAGCGGCTGGTATTTCAACGCCCTGCGATAAGGTCCCGCTTCGCATCTGCAAGGCATGATCGACCACCCGCGCCTGTTTCAAGCCTGACCAACCGGAGCACCCGCCACCCAATGCAGTTCGACGACATCGATTTCGTCATTATCGGAGCCGCCAAATCGGCGACCACCTGGCTGCAAAGACGGCTCCAGTCGGATCCTGCCGTCTACATGCCCGATCCGGAGCTGCATTATTTCTCGCGCGAATACGACCGGGGAGCGGACTGGTACCTTGCGCAATTCAGCGACGAAGGGCTTGGGAAAACGGTCGGCGAGAAATCCAATTCCTACCTCTATGAGCCGCAGGCTGCAGAGCGCCTCCACCGCGACCTGCCCCATGTGAAACTGGTCGCCCAGCTGCGCAACCCGGTCGCGCGGGCCTATTCGGGCTACTGCATGCTCTATCGGCGCGGCGAGATCGGGGCGGATATCGAGGCGCATCTCGATCCTGCCGGAAACCCCGACGAAAGGCTCCTAGGCTCGGGAAATTTCGCTTCGCACCTACAGACTTACATCGACCTTTTCGGTCGCGATAAGCTCCTGATCACCTTTTTCGAAGGCGTCGCCGATGACCCTGACCGCCAGATCCGGCAGGTCCGGTCACACCTGGGGCTACCGCCGCTCGAACTGGAGGAGGGTGGGCGGCAAAAGGTCAAAGACAAGTCCGACCCGCGTGTCCCGCCCCATATGCGCAAGCGCCTCGCGTGGCTTAAGCCGATCGTGCGGCCCTTGCGCGGAAATCCGGCCTTCGAGGCCGCCCGCGGGCTGTTCGTCCGCGATTCCGAATACCCACCTTTGACGGACGATTTGCGTCAGCGCCTGAACGAGTACTACGCGCCCTCGATCAAGGCGCTTGAGAAGATGAGCGGGCAGTCGCTAGGTCACTGGTACGGGACTACGGAAAGGTCGGGAAGCTAATCGCTACCGAGGCCCAAAGCGGCCTAGTACCAACCGGTTAGCGGCCACCCAAAGGCATCCTTCGAATTCCCATTCCTCGTCAAGCCAGTCGATAATGTGGTAATCCCCTATTGAAGCTGCGACCTGGGGCGCAGGCTGGTAATTCGGCATGTAAGAATGCAGTATTTGATACGACAGCCGCCTCGCCGATTGTGAAGCCGGTGGCCTCGTCGGTGCCGAAGAGGAGTGAGCGGTATTTCGGTTCTACTGGGCAAAGCGCAGACATGAGCGGGGGCGACGCAGTCTGATGAAGAAGTTCATCATCACCGGAATACAGATGCGAAACAAGGGCTCGCAGGCCATGTTTCTATCGCTCTACTATGCGCTCAAATCGATCTATCCCGATAGCGAAGTGGTTGGCTTTTCCAACAAGTACGACACCTCGGAACAGTACAGCTTCAAGCTTCTCCCCTATGACGATTACACCCGCAAGGTCTTCAAATACCGGCTGAACGAAGTGCCCTTCCTTGCGCCCGTGCTGACGTCGCTGGCCGGACAATGGAAGAAGAGCGACAAGTGGGATGGCAAGATCTCCGAGATGGAAAAGGCGCTCGAGGAAGCAGACGCCATCTTCGATGCGAGCGGCTACACACTCGGATCGGGCTGGAGCATGGCCGGCGGCGGTCTCCTGCTGCAGACGATCGAGCTGGCGAAGCGCTACGGCAAGCCGATCGTGCTGATGCCGCAAAGCTTCGGACCCTTCGACTGGGAGGAAGACGGCAGCGAGGAATTCCTGGAACAGGTCAAGGAAGACCTGAGCTACTGCACGAGGATCTTCGCGCGCGAACAGGAGGGGTATGACTGCCTCACCGCGCTCGGCCTCGACAATGTCGAGCTGTCGACGGACCTCGTCATCAGGGAAAAGTTCTTCCCGAGCGCCAGCGACATTTACGCGCCGGGCGAAGAGCGGGAGGTCAGCTATCCCGCGCCCGATTCGGTCGGCTTCATCATCAACGAGAACGTCTTCCGGATCGGCGAACCCGAAGCGGTGCTCGATCTCTATGCCCAGATGCTCGACAAGCTCGTCGACGACGAGGAGAAAGTCTGCGTCCTGACGACCTCCACCGCCGACATCGAGCCGGTCGAGGATGTCCTGAAGAAGACCCGCAACAGGGACCGCGTGGAAGTGATCCGGGGCGAATACTCCAGTCCCGAGCTGATCGACATCATCGCCAGGTTCAAATACGTCGTCGCCTCTCGGTATCATTCCGTCGTGTTCGCCTATCGCAGCGGCGTTCCGGCGATCATCCTCGGATGGGCGAGCAAGTATTCCGACCTCGCCGCCCACTTCCGGCAGCAGGATTACCTGTTCGACATCAGGGAGCCCGGCGTCGGCCGGATCCTCGAAAAGATCGAGCAGATGAGCGCAAACCACGAAAGCGAATCCCAGCGCATCCTCGAGTGTCTCGAGAAGATGCAGGGCGACGTCGTGAAACAGGCCGTGCGCGCTCTCGAAGCGTAACGCATTCGCGGGGGTTCGAATTCCGCTGCGCCTGACCGAAGGCGGCAGGGCGAGAATGTAAGGGGAAGATGGCGCACCCGACAGGATTCGAACCTGTGGCCTCTGCCTTCGGAGGGCAGCGCTCTATCCAGCTGAGCTACGGGTGCATGCCGTGGCGCGGGCGCTTAGCAAGGCGGGCGGCTGCTCGCCAGTGAAATCGGCTGCGGCCCATTTCAATTGAGGTAACCGGCTCATTAGGATTTTGGCAATCGACCTTGCGTAACTTCGCTACCCATGAGCTCTATGTCGCACGAATTCGACCTATCGCATGCCACGATGCTCCCGCCGCGCGGCGAACGCAGCGATGCGGTGCTCACGCCCGAGGAAGTGGCAGCGAAATGGGATGCGGTGCACGAGGCCGCCGCGGCGGTTGCGACGCTCGCGCAGCTCGGCCCCGAAGAGATCGGCGAAGACCTGCGCGACCTCCCGCGAAGGGCAAGCGAGGCCGGCGGACCGCAATACGAGCTGGTCGCACGTGGCATCGACGATCTTGCAGCGGTCATGCAACCGGGCCTACGGGCACTTCTCGCAATGACCGATAAGGGACAGGACACGACCAGTGCAGCGCTGACCCTGTGGCGCGAATTTCACAAGGCGCGGGACGCGATTGCCGCACTGGCAATCGAGGCCTGACACAAGCTTCGCGGCTTGACCGCGTTCCCATTCTGTTCCAATCAGTCGCCATGAGCGATTCACCCGTTATCGAACCCGCGAGCGACGCCCTCGGCGTGTGCCGCGGCATTCAGCGCCTGTTCGCGCGCAACGACGTCTGGCTGCTGCCTGAAATGCCCCTGCGCAACGGCAGGCGCGCCGATCTGATGGGAGTCGACCCGAAGGGGCGCGTGATCATCGTCGAGGTCAAGGTCCAGCGCGGCGACCTGCTGGGCGATGGCAAGTGGCCCGACTACCTCGATTTCTGCGACCGGTTCTATTGGGGCCTGCCGCCGCACCTCGATCGCGGCGTACTCGATCATGACGATTACCGCCCCGATTGCTGCGGCATTGTGGTGGCAGACGGCTATGACGGGGAAATCGTGCGGCCTGCACCGCTCCAGCCGCTTGCCGCGGCGCGCCGCAAGACCGAAGTCGAACGACTGGCCCGTGCAGCCATGCGCCGCGCCACCGTTACCGGGGATCCACACTGCGCGCCCTGGGGTAACACCGAATAGGCTTTCGCACTGTCATCCGGCTCGTCCATGCGCCATAGACCGGGCTGAGCCATGTGGACCGCCATCATCCTTTCCGCCCTAGCGATGACCGCGATCATCGCGTTGCGCTATCTCGCCTCTAGCGGGATCTTCGCTCTGGTGACCAATCGGAAGCTGCCCGGCTACCATGCAAAGCTCGGCCCGCAGATCAGGAAGGAGATCGGCTGGTCTCTGGCTTCGGCCGCCATTTACGGCATTCCCGCAGGCGTGGTCGCCTGGGGATGGCAGGAACATGGCTGGACCCGCATCTACACCGACTGGGACGCGTTGCCGCTGTGGTACCTGCCGCTCTCGCTACTGATCTGTCTCGCGCTCCACGATACGTGGTTCTACTGGACCCACCGGCTGATGCACCGCCCTGCCTGGTTCCGCACCATGCACGCCGTCCACCACGCCAGCCGCCCTCCAACCGCATGGGCCGCGATGAGCTTCCACCCGTGGGAGGCGATAACCGGCGCAGTCGTGATCCCCGCGCTGGTGTTCCTCGTGCCGATCCACGTCGCCATGCTCGGCATCGTGCTGCTGGTGATGACCGTGATGGGCGTCACCAATCACATGGGCTGGGAAATGTTTCCGCGTCGCATGGTTCACTCGCGGTTAGGGGGATGGCTGATAACTGCCAGCCATCACCAGCGACACCATGAAGAGTATCGATGCAATTACGGCCTCTATTTCCGCTTCTGGGATCGGGTTTGCGGAACCGACAAGGGACTGAGTCCCAACGCATGACGCGCCTGCTAGCCTTGCCGCTCGCAGCACTCGCGCTTGGCGCCGGCGCCCCCGCGCCATCGCAAACAGAAGGCGCAAGCATCACGGTAACGATCACCGAGCTGCGCAATGCCAAGGGCGTGATTCGCGCCTGCATGACAACGCAGGAAAAGAGCTTTCCCAAGTGTCGCGGTGTTGCCGGCGCGCATGCCGCCAAGGTCGAGGCGCACGAGGGCTCGGTCACGCTGACCTTCGAAAACGTCAAACCCGGCAGTTACGCGATCGCGCTGCTCCATGACGAGAATGATAATGGCAAGGCCGACCGCGCTCTGGGCATGATGCCCAAGGAAGGGTTCGGCTTCTCACGCGATGCGAAAGTGCGCATGGGACCGCCCAAATTCTCCGATGCGGTCTTCGAACTGGGCCAGGAAGACAAGGCCCTGACGATCCGCATGCGCTACATGCTCTAGGGCGCGCCTAGGCCGTCCGGCAGGTAACCTTAACGCTAATTTTACTACACTCGGGCCATAGCCTGCGAGGATAAGTAAACTCGCATTTGCAAGGGCTATTGCACCTATGGACAGGCTTGGCGGCGCATTCGATTCGTTCGACGGTCACGATCACTTCGACGATTTCGTCGATGATGAGAGCGCGACGTCGAATCCTCCTCCTTCTCCGGTAGGCCAGGACGAGCGCCGCATGCAGGTGCGCGCCTACAACCACTGGGCGAGCCTGCTGGGCAACAAGCGTCTTCCGCTGATCGAGGACCTCGAGCCCGAATTCCTGGGCGATTTCGGCCCGCATTCTGTTCTGCTCGACTTCTCGACCGGAAGCGGCACGCCGACCATCCAGTTCATCGGCGATGCGCTGAGCAAGGAATGCGGCCTATACGAAGACATCGAGGAACTGAACGAGGTCCCAAAAGCCTCGCTACTGAGCCAGGTTGCCGACAACTACCTCAAGATCCTCGCTGAACAGGCGCCGACCGGCTTCGAGGCCGAGTTCGTCAACGCAAAGGGCGCAACCGTGCTCTATCGCGGCATCCTGCTTCCCTATTCGAGCGACAGCGACACGATCGATTTCGTCTACGCCGTGATCAACTGGAAAGAGGTCGCCGATGCCGGAACGGCGGACGCGCTGATGCAGCAGATCGACGAGGCGCTCGACACGGCCAACCAGCAGCTGTCGCAGGCCCCGAATCCGACACCGCTTCGCAAGCGCAATCCGCTGCAGCTCTCCGATCCCGATCCGACCGTCGAAGAGCCGGTGATCGAGCAGGCACCCGAACCGGTTGCCATCGAAGAGCAAGTGGCAGAGCAGGCGCCGTCGCCCTCATTGGGCGGCAAGGGCCGCGCGGTCGATGCGCTCGGCAACCCGATCGGTGGTGCGCCCGCTGTCGAAAGCGACGACGAGCCCGAGCAGAGCTACGGCGGTCCGATGACGGCAGCCGATTTCGGACTCCCCGAATGGGACGAGGAAGAATATGAAGAGGACGACGTCGACGAGGTCATCAACCCGCTGGCCGACATCGATCTCAACAGCCGCCTGCTCTCGCTCGTGAACCCGCAGGCACGCCTGAAGAAATCGCTCGACCTGCATGCGAACGAGCAAGACGCCGACGAGCAGGAAACTGCTCCGGAAACGGAAGAACGCGGCGAAATCGACGCGACCTATTTCGCGGCAGAGGAAACGAGCGACGAACTATCCGAAGAGCCGGTCGATTTCGCCGAGCCCGTAGATTACGCGGAAGAACCGGAAGCCGAAGCGGTCGAAGAGCCCGCCTTCGAGCAGGCTGAAGACGAATTCATTGCTGCCGACGAGGTGGCATTCGAGGAAGTCCCGCAAGAATCCGAGGTTCTCGAGGCGCTCGAGCCTGTCGAGGACTATGCCGAGACCGAGGCCGAGAAAGCGTTCGACGAAGAGCCGCTCGAACTGGTCGACGAGGTTGAACCCGAAGAGGTCGAAGCCGAAGCGCAGGACGAGGCCGTCGTGGATGTCGAGCCCGAACCCGAGATCGTGCTGGAGGCTCCCGAAGTCGTAGAGGTGGTCGAGGAAGAGGCATTCCAGAGCGAGCCGGAAATCGTGCTCGAAGCTCCCGAGCCTGTCGAAGCCTTCGAGGAGGAAGCCACCGAAGCGATCGAGGACGATATCCTCGAACTGGCCGAGGCGGATGTCGTGGCCGAGCCGGAGGAGGAAACAGAAGCCGAAGCGGAAACCGAGACGGAATTCGACGTCGAAGCGGACGCCGAAGTCTTTGCCGAGCCCGATTTTGCGCCGGTCGCCGAAGAGGCAATCGAAGCCGAGGAACCGGTCGCAGCGGCAGGGCCTGCACCAATCACGGCGAGCGAACTGGAAGACAGCCTCGCAGTCGCAAACCATCTCGCCAATTCTGAAGCGGCAGATGACGCAGAAACCCGCAAGGCACTCTATGAAGCAGTCCGTCTCGCCTACGACCTTGCGAACTACCTGCGCGACGAAGGCAATCCGGCGGTAACGCAGGATGCTTCGGAAAGCATCGACGCGCTCGCGGGTCGCCTGCGCGAGCTCGAAGGACGCACGCTGCATGACCTTTCGGTTCGCGGCCCGGAGTTCGCACTCGTGATGGTGCGCCGCGGCCCGAACGGCGAGCTTACCGTACTTGGCGAGGTGCCCGAAGAACAGGCGCTGATCGGCAGCGCAGCGCGCAAGCTGCTTTCCAGATAACCCCTTCAGGATAAATGTCTTGAGCAAGCAGGGCCCGGCGCGCTAGCGACCGGGCCCATGCCGTTTTTCAGCACCGCGCCCGTCCGCATCCAGCCCTACTTCGGATACCGCAATCGCGAGCGATTGTTCATTACCGCCCGGGCGCTGCGCTCTCGAGCCGGCGATTTCGAAAAGCGAGGCAAGTGGCGCGCCATGCGTACGATGATGGGGCAATTCGCCAGCCACGAGGTCAAGGAACTTCCGGTCGAACTGGAGATCGTCTCGCCATCGGGCGAAGCGCGGCGGCATCAGGGCCTGACCGACGCGGAAGGCTTTGCGCATTTCGACATCCCGCTCGAAGGCGACTGGCGCTATGGCGAACACCCCGAGTGGGAGACCGTGACTTTCCATTGGGAGAACGGCAGGGGCAA
>JABDNC010000093.1 GCA_013001165.1 Erythrobacter sp. | reverse complement strand
AACGAGCGCATCTTGCGGCTGCGGCTCGGGTGCTTGAGCTTGCGCAGCGCCTTCGCCTCGATCTGACGGATACGTTCACGCGTAACCGAGAACTGCTGACCGACTTCTTCCAGCGTGTGATCGGTATTCATGCCGATCCCGAAGCGCATGCGCAGCACGCGTTCTTCGCGCGGGGTCAGGCTGGCAAGGACGCGGGTGACCGTTTCCTTGAGGTTCGCCTGAATTGCCGCATCGACCGGGATGATCGCGTTTTTGTCCTCGATGAAATCGCCGAGATGCGAATCTTCCTCGTCGCCGATCGGCGTTTCGAGGCTGATCGGTTCCTTGGCGATCTTCATCACCTTGCGCACCTTCTCGAGCGGCATGGAGAGCTTCTCCGCCATCTCTTCGGGTGTCGGCTCGCGGCCCTGGTCGTGCAGGAACTGGCGCGAACAGCGGACCAGCTTGTTGATCGTCTCGATCATGTGGACCGGGATGCGGATCGTGCGCGCCTGGTCAGCGATCGAACGGGTGATCGCCTGGCGGATCCACCATGTCGCGTAGGTGCTGAACTTGTAGCCGCGGCGGTATTCGAACTTGTCGACCGCCTTCATCAGGCCGATATTGCCTTCCTGAATCAGGTCGAGGAACTGCAGGCCGCGGTTCGTGTACTTTTTCGCGATCGAGATCACGAGGCGCAGGTTTGCCTCGACCATTTCCTTCTTGGCGATACGCGCTTCACGCTCGCCCTTCTGGACCATGTTCACGATGCGGCGGAATTCAGGAAGGGCCATGCCGGTGGCGCTGGCAATGTCGCTGATTTCGGTGCGGATACGGTCGATCGCATCGCCTTCCTTGTCGGCGAAAGCGGCCCACTTCTTGTCCTTCAACCGGCCGTCCATCCAGTTGTCGTCGAGCTCGTTGCCGATATAGGCATCGAGGAAGTCGACGCGCTTGACCTTGTGACGTTCGGCAAGGCGCAGCATCTGGCCGCCAAGAGCGGTCAGGCGGCGGTTGAATGCATAGAGGTTGTCGACCAGGAATTCGATCTTGGTCGCGTGAAACTGTACGCTTTCGACTTCAGCCGTAAGCTGGTCGGACAGAGCTTCGTACTTCTTTTCCTTGGCAGGCGGGAATGCCTCGCCGCGCCCAAGCACATCGACGCGCTCCTGCTGGAGCTTTTCGAACTTGCGGAACAGGTCCTTGATGCGGGCGAAGCGCTCGATGGCGTCAGGCTTGAGAGCCGCCTCCATCTGCGCCAGCGACATGGTGTTGTCTTCCTCTTCCTCGTCATCGGACTTGGAGGAACCTTCTTCACCGTCTTCGCCTTCGGATTCGTCATCCGAATCTTCGTCATCATCGTCACGGATGGTGGGGCCGGCGGTTTCTTCTGAAATTTCGCCGTCGTCATCATCGTCTTCCGCATCGTCGGTCATCTTGTCCGGCGGCGGCTCTTTCGAAAGCATGGCGTCGAGATCGAGGATCTCGCGCAGCTGCATCTCTTCATTGTTGAGCGCTTCGGACCACTGAATGATGGCGTGGAAAGTGATCGGGCTCTGGCACAGGCCCATGATCATCATGTCGCGGCCGGCCTCGATACGTTTGGCAATGGCGATTTCGCCTTCGCGGCTCAGCAATTCCACCGCGCCCATTTCGCGCAGGTACATGCGAACCGGATCGTCGGTACGCTCGCCCGTGGCGGTTTTCTTGGCAGTAGGCTTCTTGGCCGCGTCCTTTTCCTTGGCGGAAGGAGCGGGCGCGATTTCCTCGACCTCGTCCTCTGCCTCGGCTTCCTCGTCGTTTTCGACGATCTGGACGCCCATTTCGGACAGCGCCGATTGGATGTCCTCGATCTGGTCGCTGCTCATCTCGCCTTGCGGCAAAGCGTCGTTGAGCTCGTCATAGGTGACGTAGCCCTTTTTCTTCGCCTTGGTGATCAGCTTCTTGATCGAAGCTTCATTGAGATCGATCAGGGGAGCGTCGTCGTCCTTGCCGTTGCCGCCGCCGCCTTTTTTACCAGCCATAAATGTCCATCAATCCGTGCTATTCGCCGCTCGCAGAAGAATCATCCTGCGCGGCACCTAAATCTTTTCCGGCCGGCGATGCGGCCTTTCGGCTTGCCATTTGCCCGAGTCGCGCCTCGAACTCCAGCTTTCGCTTCAACAACCGCTGTTGATCGGCGAACGCTCCTTCGGGGTCGGTTTCGAAACGCGCGGTCGCTTCTGCAAGCGCGGCTTCGAGCGCCGGCCTTTCGACCAGCAACGACACGGCTTCAGCCAGATCCTCGCGCGCATCAACCGGGTCTGTGCCTTTATCGAGAAAGGCGAAATAGGTGTTTGCCGGTGGGGCGGGTAGGCCTTCTGGGACGGATATGGGCGATTCGGCGCGCGAATCAAGCGTTTCCGCAGCGGCAATCAACGAATCTATCGCTGGGCCGACTTTCGGGTCACGCGCAGCGAAGCGCGACAGGGCTTCCTCGTGGCGCGCGATCTCGCCCGGAAAGCGCAGCAATCCGTGAATGACAGCCACCGCCAGGGCATCGCGAGAACCGCCGGACATGGCGTGCTTCAGGCGGGAAGCGGTCTCGGGCGAGAGGCGAGGGGGCGCGGCATTGAAGCCGCCCTTTTTCCATTCGCCCCGCGGTTTGAATTCGCGCGGGGGAAATGCGTATGCGGAGAAGCGCTCGAGCAATTCCTTCTTGTAAAGCGCTCGAATGTCGGGGTGTTGGATCGCATCCACATGGGTCAGCAACCGCTCCTTGAGGCCTGCCTTCTCTTCCGGCGAACTGAGCGGGAGAGCATCCCGCTCGAAAGCCCAGAGCGTATCGAGCAGGCTTGCAGGGGCTGAGAGCAATTCCTCCATCGCCCCGACACCCTTGTCACGGATCAGGTCATCGGGATCCATGCCTGCTGGCATGCGCACGATCGACAGAGAATGCCCGGGGCGCAGCATTGGCAGGACCCGGCCAATCGCACGCATGGCTGCACGCTGTCCGGCATTGTCGCCGTCGAAGCACAGGATGGGTCGCTCCACCTGGCGCCACAGCAGTTCGATCTGGCTTTCCGTAAGGGCGGTGCCAAGCGGGGCAACGGCTTCCGCGATACCCGCGTTGGCGAGCGCGATGGCATCCATATAGCCTTCGACCACGATGATCCGCCCGCTCTGGCGTGCAGCGGGTGCGGCGCGGTGCAGGTTGTAAAGCGTGCGGCCCTTGTCGAAGAGCGGCGTATCGGGACTGTTGAGATATTTCGGCCCGTAGGCGTCATCGTCGAGAATACGGCCGCCGAAAGCGATGACCCGCCCGCGCGTATCCTGAATGGGCAGCATCAGGCGGCCGCGGAACCTGTCGTAAGGATCCTTGTCCTCGACATCGATCCGCATCCCGGCCTCGATGAGCATGGACTCGTCGAAGCTGGAAAGAGCGCGCTTGAGTGCTTGCCGATCGGAAGGAGCGAAACCGAAACCGAATTCCCTGACGATGGCTGCGGAGAACCCGCGCCGCTTCAGGTATGCCCTCGCTTCTGCACCCTCGGCAGAACCGAGTTCGTCAACGTACCATTGCTGCGCGGCTCCCGTGACATCGTGCAAGCTGGCGCGCTTTTCCGCACGCTCGGCAGAACGCGGATCGGGGGCAGGCACTTCCATCCCCGCTTCTGCCGCGAGTTCCTTTACCGCATCCATGAAGGGCATGCCGCGCTGGTCGGTCAGCCAGCGGATCGCGTCGCCATGCGCCTCGCAACCGAAGCAGTGATAAAAGCCCTTCTCGTCATTGACGTAGAAGCTCGGGGTCTTCTCGTTGTGGAACGGGCAGCAGGCCTTGAACTCACGCCCAGCCTTGGTGAGGCGCACGGTACGGCCGATCACGGCGGACAGCGTCGTCCGCATGCGCAATTCGTCCAGCCATTGGGGTGAGAGGGCCATGACCCTCTCCTACTGTGCCGATGTCGCCACCGCTAGTTCGCAGCCCTCTGTGCCACCGGTTTTTCTTCCGCCGGGAAAGGCCCCTTGGCGATAGCCTGATTGCCGTCGATCTCCAGCAGGTAGGCGTCTGCCGGACCCGCCGGGGGAAGCGTGGACTGCCACCAGAAGCTGATCGTCGTACCCGGTTTCCAGCCATCGCCTTCGACGACCCGCCAGATGATCCGCCCGTCGTCGCTGGTGATCGAGATCGCATCCTC
>JABDNC010000084.1 GCA_013001165.1 Erythrobacter sp. | reverse complement strand
CTCTTGCGGGCAATATTCTGGGCGCGCGCAACTATTTCGAACGTACGGTCTACGAAGGCGACCGGCCAGATGCCCCCATCGCCTACAGCGAATACATGGATCGCAGGATCGGCCCGATCTTCAACTTCCGGATAAGCGGCGACTTCTAAGGCACGCTTGCAATTGGCAGCGGCGCTGTCACTGTGCCGCGGTGGAATTCGACCCGCGCATATTGATGTTCGTTATCTTCGGGCTCGGCCTGATGCTGGCCGTGCCGCTGGAGAAGTGGCTGGCGCGGTTCTGGCTCTCGCTGCCTATAGTCTACGTCGCCGCCGGATATGCACTCTATTCGCTGCCTTTCGACCTACCCAATATCAATCCGACCTTCGACGGATTTGATGCGCTTGCCCTTGAATACATCACCGAGTTTATCGTCATTGCCTCGC
Source organism: Erythrobacter sp. (assembly GCA_013001165.1). GTDB lineage: Bacteria > Pseudomonadota > Alphaproteobacteria > Sphingomonadales > Sphingomonadaceae > Qipengyuania. The sequence goes on along the minus strand of JABDNC010000084.1, from coordinate 6,529 downwards.
TGATGGCGGCGGGAATCGCGATCGACCGTCCGGTCAGCTGGAAGAACTGGGGCCAGATCTGGCCGCTGCTGGTCATCGCCATGCCGCTTACTATCGTCGCGGTTGCTTTTCTCGGCTGGTGGGCGCTCGGCCTTCCCGTCGCCAGCGCGTTGCTGCTGGGTGCGGCGATGGCACCGACAGACCCTGTCCTTGCGCGCAGCGTGCAGGTCGGGCCGCCGGGCGAGAACCAGCGCCACGACGTGCGCTTTTCGCTCACGGTAGAGGCAGGCCTGAACGATGGTCTCGCCTTCCCATTCACCTACCTAGCCATTGCGGCGGTGGGCATGACCTCGCTCGGTGCATGGACGCTCGAGTGGGTCGCGCTGGACCTCCTGTGGCGGATTGCCGCAGGCGTGGCAGTCGGCTGGGCGGTCGGCCGCGCAGGCGCATGGTATGTCTTCGAACGCGAGGCCGATGCGGCGGTCAAGGATATCGAGGAGGATAGCGAGAGCCAGCCGAAATATTCGACCAGTGAAGGGTTGATCGTGCTTGGCACGCTGCTCTTGGGCTACGGGCTGGCGGAACTGGTTGAAGGCTATGGCTTCCTCGCCGTCTTCGTGGGCGCGGTGACTGCCCGCCAGCGCGAGAACCGCAGCCGCTATCACAAGCTCAGCCACCACTTCATCGACCAGATCGAGCAGATCGTGCTGGTCGCCGTCCTCTTCGGCTTCGGTGCCATGCTGGCGAGCGGCGTGCTCGACGCGCTGACCTGGCCCGCCGCGCTGGTCGGTATCGCACTGGTCTTCGTGATCCGCCCGGTCGCAGGCCTGATGTCGGAGGCGCTGAGCGACCTGCCGACAATCGGCAAGCTCGCGGTCGCTTTCCTCGGTGTGCGCGGGATGGGCTCGATCTACTACCTAGCCTACGGCCAGAACCATGCCGCCTTCGAAGGCCTGGATATCCTCTGGGCCACCGCGAGTTTCACCATCCTCTTGTCGATCGTGTGCCACGGCATCGTCGCCGGCCCCCTGATCGCCTATGTCGAAAGGCGCCGCGCGCATATCCATGACGGGCAGGAGGAGGAAATGGCCTGCCTTGCCCCGGACGACAGCAGTTTGGCCGTCGAAGCTCCTGCCAAGCCGGAATAGCAAAAGGGCGGCAGGATCGCTCCCGCCGCCCTCTCGATATTCGGTTTAGCCAGCCTGAAGCTTACTTCTTGGCGGCGGCCTTCTTGGCCGGGGCCTTCTTCTTGGCTGCGGGCTTCTTGTCGCCCTCGTCCTTCTTGGCAGCGGCCTTCTTTGCCGGAGCCTTCTTGGCCGGAGCCTTCTTGGCAGCGGCCTTCTTCTTGGCCGGCTTCTTGGCTTCTTCGGTTTCTTCCGCTTCGATCGCGGCTTCGAGTTCCTCACGCGTCACTTCGCGGTCGGTGATCTCGGCCTTGTCGAAGAGGAAGTCGACGACCTTGTCTTCATAAAGCGGTGCGCGCAGCTGGGCAGCAGCCATCGGCTCCTGCTGGATGTACTGCATGAACCGTTCACGGTCTTCCGGGCGATACTGCTGTGCGGCCTGCTGGATCAGCATGCTCATTTCGTTCGGAGTGACCTGGACGTTGTTGGCCTGGCCGATTTCCGACAGCAGCAGGCCGAGGCGCACGCGGCGTTCGGCGATGTTGCGGTAATCATCCTTCTCGGCGTCCATTTCCTTGAGCATCTCTTCGGGATTTTCCGAACGAGCGGCTTCCTGCTGGAGCTGGGCCCAGATCTGATCGAATTCGGCATCGACCATGCTCTGCGGCACGGCGAAGTCGTGGCCGGCAGCCAGCTGGTCGAGAAGCGAACGCTTCATCTGCGTGCGGGTGAGGCCGGCAGTTTCCTGCTCGAGCTGGCCGCGCAGCAGTTCCTTGAGCTTGTCGATGCCGTCGAGGCCGAAGTTCTTGGCAAAATCGTCGTCTAGCTTCGTTTCGCCTTCAACCTTCACCTGCTTCACCGTGACGTCGAATTCCGCCTTCTTACCGGCGAGGTGAGTCGCCTGGTAATCTTCGGGGAAGGTCACTTCGATGGTCTTGGTGTCGCCGGTCTTCACGCCGGTGAGCTGGTCTTCAAAGCCGGGGATGAACATGCCCGAGCCGAGCACGAGAGCTGCGTCTTCGGCTTTGCCGCCTTCGAATTCCTCGCCGTCAACGCGGCCAACGAAATCGATGATCAGCTGGTCGCCTTCACCGGCCTTCTTGGTCTTGGCGGCGTCCTTGTAGCTCTTGTTGTTTTCGGCAAGCTTGCCGATCGCGTCCATGACTTCCTCGTCGGAAACCGGAACGGTGAGGCGCTCGATCTTGAGATCGTCGGTCGAAGGTGCTTCGACTTCGGGAAGCACTTCGAGTTCGACGGTGAGGGTGGCGTCCTTGCCTTCCTCATAGCCTTCGCCCAGCTCGACCTTCGGCTGCATGGCCGGCTTGAGCTTGTTGTCGGCCATCGTCTTGTCGACCGATTCGCGAATCATGTCGTTCACCGCCTGGGCGTGCATCTGCTCGCCGTGCATCTTGCGGATCAGGTTCGCCGGGACCTTGCCGGGGCGGAAGCCGGGCATCTTCACCTGCGGGGCGACCTTCTTCACCTCGCCATCGACTCGGGCTTCGATTTCCTTGGCCGGGATGGTGATGGCATAGGCCCGCTTGAGGCCTTCGTTGGCGGTTTCTTTGATCTGCATGGGTGTAGAACTCGTAAGTTTGTACTGTCTGTCTGTGCGAGAGTTTACGATGAGCGGAACTGGTGCGGGCGAAGGGACTCGAACCCCCACATCTTTCGATACTGGTACCTAAAACCAGCGCGTCTACCAATTCCGCCACGCCCGCAAACTTTAAAGCGAAGCCCTGCGCTAACGACGGTTCGCCGCGCATATAGGCGCGTGCCTCTAGTCGGATGCGACCAAAAGGGCAAGCGGGAGGGAGAGGAATGGAACGTGCAAATATGATAGACTGTTTCTCACAGCGCCCCATCGAAGGATTTTACCATGGCGACACAGCCCGACCCAGACACGATAAACCCCGGTGCGCCACCCGAATTGCCGCAGGGCGAACCGCCCAACGAAGCGCCGATGGAGGAACCGCCGTCCGTCGACCCCGCTTCGCCCGATTACGACGATCCGGGTCCTTCGCCGCTCGAAACCCCGCCGCCGCCCGATTGATCTTGCCGCGCCGCCCGGCGCGCACTACAGGCGCGCGCCATGACCGAAGAAACCAAAGCCCAGACCCCGCCCCTGCACCTCTCGGTGAACCCGAAGAGCAAGCATTTCGATGTCGACGTGCTCCAGCGCGGCGTGGGCATCCGTTTCAAGGGCCGTACCCGTACCGATATCGAGGAATACAACATCCCCGAAGGCTGGGTGCGCGTGCAGGCCGGCAAGACCATGGACCGCCACGGCAACCCGCTGACGCTGAAGCTCAATGGTCCGGTCGAGGCCTGGTTCGAAGACATGGGCGACGAACCGCCCGTCGCGAAGGCCGACTGATACGGATTTCCTACTTTCTCCCGCCCGTACTAAAGCGGGCGGTATGAGAGTGCTCCGGTCCCGCAAGCCGCGCATTTCCGCCATCCGGGCACGAAATGCGCGCCGCGGGACTTTTTCGTTCAGGACCGTGTTCCAAGCGTTCCATCCTGTAGGAATGGCCGCGCAAACTTGCATAAGCAGCCATTTGCGCCCACCTGCCCGCAAGGCACCATCATGACAGCAATCGAAAAACCCACCGTCATCATCATCGGCCGGCCAAATGTCGGCAAGTCGACGCTGTTCAACCGGCTCGTAGGCAAGAAGCTCGCGCTGGTCGACGACCAGCCGGGCGTCACCCGTGACCGGCGTATGGGCGATGCCGAGATTGCGGGCCTGGAATTCACCGTCGTCGACACCGCCGGCTGGGAAGACGAAGACCCCAACAGCCTTCCGGGCCGGATGCGCAAGCAGACCGAAGTCAGCCTCGAAGGCGCCGATGCCGCGCTGTTCGTAGTCGACGCGCGCGCGGGCCTCACTCCGCTGGACGAGGAAATCGGTCGCTGGCTGCGCGGGCAGGACGTGCCCGTCGTGCTCGTGTGCAACAAGGCGGAAGGCAAGGCTGCCGAGCCGGGCATCCTCGAAAGCTACAGCCTCGGCCTAGGCGAGCCACTGGGCGTCTCAGCCGAACATGGCGAAGGCATCGCGGATCTGTTCGGCGGGCTATGGCCGATCATCGGCGCCAAGTCGGAAGCCGCCGAAGCGGCGGAGCAACTCAAGGCCGAGGCCGATGAAGAAGACCTCTCGGGGCCCCTCAAGCTCGCGATCGTCGGTCGCCCGAATGCCGGCAAATCTACTCTGATCAACCGCCTGCTCGGCGAAGACCGCCTGCTAACCGGTCCCGAAGCGGGCATCACCCGCGATTCGATTGCTGTCGATTGGGAATGGTTCGACCCCAAGGCGAACGAGCAGCGCGAAATTCGCCTTATCGACACCGCCGGCATGCGCAAGCGCGCCAAGGTCACCGAAAAGCTGGAAAAGCTGTCGGTCGCCGATGCGAAGCGCGCCGTCGACTTCGCCGAAGTCGTCGTGCTGCTGCTCGATGCGACCAAGGGTCTTGAGCACCAGGACCTCAAGATCGCCGCGCACGCACTCGAAGAAGGTCGCGCGCTGATGGTCGCGATCAACAAGTGGGACATCGCAGAGAACGCCTCTTCGCTGTTCAACGGCATTCGCGAGGCGCTGAACGAAGGCCTCAGCCAGGTACGCGGCGTTCCGCTGTTCGCCGTGTCGGCCAAGACCGGCAAGGGCCTCGACACCATGCTGTCGGCAGCGTTCGAAATTCGCGAGGCGTGGAGCCGCCGCGTGCCGACTGCCGCGCTCAACCGCTGGTTCGACGATGCGCTGGCTGCCAATCCGCCGCCCGCACCCGGCGGCCGCCGGATCAAGCTGCGCTACATCACGCAGGCGAGTGTCCGTCCGCCGCGCTTCGTGGTCTTCGGAACCCGTCTCGACGACCTGCCCAAGAGCTACGAGCGCTATCTCGTCAACGGCATCCGCGCCAAGCTCGGCTTCGATGCCGTGCCTGTGCGTGTGGTGCTGAAGAGCCCCAAGAACCCTTACGATTCGAACCGCGGAGGTGGCGGCAAGTTCAGTGGCGGTGAAGGCCGTGACTGACGCGCTACTGCTGATCCCGGGTATCGAGCTGCTGGAGCGCACCAGTTCCTCGATCCGCGTGCAGAACGTGGTCCAGCTCTCTATGGCTCCCGCCTTCCTGCTTGCAGGGATCGGCGCGGTCATGAACGTCATGACCAACCGCCTCATCTGGGTCGCCAACAAGATCGAAAAGATCCTCAAGGCCGGCAGGGATGACGAGACCAACGACATGCTCGCCGAAATCCCCGCGCTGGAAAAGCGCCGTGTCCACGCCCAGCGCGCCGTGATGCTGAGTACGGCTTCGGCTTTCACCATCAGCATCGTCATCATGCTGCTGTTCGTCAGCGCCTTCGTGAAGGCCCCGCTGGGCTCGCTGGTTGCCTTCGTATGGATGCTGACCATGGGCCTGCTGATGGCTGGCCTTGCCTCTTTCTTGCTCGAGACGAGAGTGGCAGCACGGCGCAATCGCGAACGGATGGAAGAGCGTACCTACGGCCCGTAGATTTGGCCGACTCGGCGGCAGGGTGGTAGAGCCCAAAAAACAACAGCCTGAAACCTTTCATGGGTCGCGGACGGAGACCGACCATGAAAACTGCCGCAACCCTGAGCATGGCCCTCGTAGCCCCGCTCGCCCTGTCCGGTTCGATGGCAACGCCGACATCGGCAGCGCTCAGCGAAGCGCAGCTTGCCGCACTCGACCCGACCCTACCCGGCCGCAATGCTTGCCGCGGTTTCTTCACCGGAGCCGAAGCACTCGATAGGCGGCTCGCACTTGCCCGCTCTTTCGCTGCGGGTCAGCTCGCAACCTCATCTGCGATCGGCCTGATTGGCGACACGGGTCGCTACGATATTCCCGCAAGCGGACTTAGCGGAGAGGCGCGCGCCTATTTCGACCAGGGTGTCGCGCTCACTTACGGCTTCAACCACAAGGCTGCGATCCGCAGCTTCCGCGAAGCCGCACGCCTCGCGCCTGAATGCGCCATGTGCTGGTGGGGTGTGGCGCTGGCGAATGGCCCGAATATCAATGCCGGCATGGATGACGCAGCAAATCGCGACGCTCTCGCCGCACTCGAACGCGCTTCGCAGCTGGCCGCAAATGCTAGCGCGACCGAGCAGGCGATCATCGCCGCGCAGAAACAGCGCTACTCGCTCGAAGGAGACCGCGGAGCGCTCGACGCGCAATATGCCGATGCCATGGCGGCACTGGCAGATGCCAATGCGGTAAATGACGATCTGCAGATTCTCGCTGCCGAAGCGGCGATGAACACCACGCCGTGGAATTACTGGACCACGGACAAGCAGGCACAACCGCGGATCGGACAAGCAGTGGGGCGGATCGAGAGCGTGCTAGCGCGCAATCCGCAGCATCCGCAGGCCTCGCATCTGCTAATCCACCTTCTCGAGAACGGGCCCGATC
>JABDNC010000004.1 GCA_013001165.1 Erythrobacter sp. | reverse complement strand
GCAAGGTCCCGCCCGAAGGTCGCACGCACCTGCGCGCCTATGCCCGCGACATCGGCCTTGCGTTCCAGATCGCCGACGATCTGCTCGACGTAGAAGGCGATGAAGAAAAGGCCGGCAAGGCGCTGCGAAAGGACGAAGAGCAGGGCAAGCAGACTTTCGTCACGCTGATGGGCCGCGACCAGGCGCGCGCGCAGGCGAAGATGCTGGTTGATCAGGCAGGCGACCACCTTGCCAGCTACGGCAGCGATGCGCAGGTTTTGGTGGAACTGGCGCATTTCGTGGTGAAGAGGGATCATTGATGACAACACGCATCGGAATTTACCCCGGGACATTCGACCCCATCACGCTTGGGCATGCGGACATCATCCGGCGCGGTAGCAAGCTGGTCGACAAGCTGATTATCGGCGTCACGACCAATCCGTCGAAGAACCCGATGTTCTCTACCGAAGAGCGTTTCGCCATGGTCGAGCGCGAGATTGCTTCGATGGGTATCGAGAATGTCGAAGTGGTCGGATTCAACGCCCTGCTGGTGAAGTTCGCCCAGAAAATGGGGGCCAATGTCCTGATCCGCGGCCTGCGCGCCGTGGCCGACTTCGAGTACGAGTACCAGATGGCGGGCATGAACCAGCAGCTGGACGACGATATCGAGACGGTGTTCCTCATGGCGGACGTCTCGCTCCAGCCGATTGCCTCCAAGCTGGTGAAGGAAATCGCGTTGTTCGGCGGCGACATCACGCCATTCGTCAGCAAGGAAGTCTGCGAGGAAGTCATCGCGCGGGTCGAGGAAACGGGTCGCCTCGGCGATTACTAACCGTCGACTATTTCGAACCATTCATTGAACCGACAGCGCCGCCTCGCTAGGGCGTGGCACATACAGGACAATTCGACGGAAATATGATGCTCAAGTCTTCGCTTGCCCTTGCTGCCGCGGCCCTCACCGCGATTGCCCCGATTGCTGCCAGCGCACAGGACGCCGAGGCTCCTGCAGAGCCGCGCCGCACCTTCGTTCCGATCAATTACGATGCGAACGAAGATCTCGAGAACATCCTCGTCCTCGACCTGTCGAACGGCGAGCGCGTTTCGATCCGCATGATGCCCGAGTGGGCACCCGATCACGTCGAGCGTGTGAAGACGCTGACGCGCCAAGGCTTTTACGACGGTGTCATTTTCCACCGCGTCATCGATGGCTTCATGGCGCAGACGGGAGATCCCACGGGTACCGGGCAAGGCGGCTCGCCGCTTCCCGATCTCGAAGAGGAATTCAATCCGATGCCGCACGTTCGCGGCACCGTGTCGATGGCCCGCGCGCAGAGCGAAGACAGCGCGAACAGCCAGTTCTTCATCGTCTTCTACCCGCGTTTCAGCCTCGACAAGCGTTACACCAACTTCGGCCGCGTGATTTCGAATATGGGTGCCGTCGATGCGATTAACCGCGGCGAACCGCCTGCGAACCCGACGCGTATCCTGCAGGCGTCGATCGCCGCGGATAACAAGCCGGTTCCCGCAGCGCCGCGCATCGAAGCAGAGCCGGTCATCGGCCTCGACGAACTGAGTGCCCCGATCGAAAACTAGGATTTCCACACGGCGTCGCTGCGTCTAAAGGCGCCGCCATGCGTGTAGACCTTTTCGATTTCGAGCTTCCCAACGAACGTATCGCCCTGCGTCCTGCGCGCCCGCGTGATGCTGCGCGCATGCTCCTCGTGCGCGGGCAGGATGAACTCGCCGACAAGACGGTGCTCGACCTTCCCGACCTGCTCGCGCCGGGCGATGTGCTGGTCTTCAACGACACCCGAGTCATCCCGGCGCAGCTGGAAGGCAGGCGCGGCGAGGCCAAGATCGGCGCGACGCTTCACAAGCGCGTGGACCTGCGCCGCTGGCAGGCCTTTATCCGCAACGCCAAGCGCCTCCGCGTGGGCGATGTCGCGACCTTCGGCGGCGGCGTCACCGCGATTGCCGAAGAGCGGCTCGAGGATGGAAGCTTCGTGCTGTTCTTCGAGGGCGATGAACCGGTCGAGGTGCTCCTGGACCGTGCAGGCACGATGCCGCTACCGCCTTATATCGCGGGCAAGCGCGCAACCGACGAACAGGACCGCGAAGACTACCAGACCATGTTTGCGCGCGAGGACGGCGCTGTAGCCGCTCCCACGGCTGCGCTCCACTTTACCGACCGGCTGATGGCGAAGATTGCGGAGCGGGGGATCGCGACGGAAACGCTCACGCTCCATGTTGGTGCGGGTACCTTCCTCCCCGTGAAGGCCGATGACACCGAGAACCACAAGATGCATTCGGAATGGGGGCGCATCGAACAGGATGTCGCCGACCGTCTCAACGAGGCCCGCGCACGCGGCAATCGTGTCATTTCCGTCGGCACCACGAGCCTGCGCCTGCTCGAAAGCGCAACGGGCGAGGACAAAGTCATCCGGCCTTTCGCGGGCGACACGGACATCTTTATCACGCCCGGATACACCTTCCGCGCCATCGACGGGTTGATGACCAATTTCCACCTGCCCAAGTCAACGCTCTTCATGCTCGTCAGCGCGCTGATGGGACGCGAGCGGATGCAGGAAGCATACGCGCATGCCATCGCGAACGAGTATCGTTTCTATTCCTATGGTGACTCATCGCTGCTCCTACCTTAGGCCGGTCGAATGAGTGAAACGATCCTCGAGCTCGACGGCCTGACCAAGGTCTATCCCGGCGGGCTCAAGGCGCTCGACAATGTTGACCTCACTGTCCGCAAGGGAGAGATTTTCGCGCTTCTCGGTCCGAATGGCGCGGGCAAGACCACGCTGATCGGCGCGGTTTGCGGCCTCGTACGGCCAAGCAGCGGCACGATTACTGCATTCGGGCACGATCTTGCGACCGATTGGCGCAAGGCGCGGGCGCGGATCGGACTGGTGCCGCAGGAACTTTCGACCGACATGTTCGAGCCGGTCCACCGCGCGGTATCCTATTCACGCGGCCTTTTCGGGCTTGCTCCGGACCCCAAGCGTATCGAGGAAATCCTGCGCTCGCTCAGCCTATGGGACAAGCGCGACGAGCGGATCATGGCGCTATCGGGCGGGATGAAGCGGCGCGTGCTGATTGCCAAGGCGCTGGCTCACGAACCCGACCTGCTGTTCCTCGACGAGCCGACTGCAGGGGTCGACGTGGAGCTGCGCAAGGGTATGTGGGCGATCATCGACGAGATGCGCGGGCGCGGTGTCACCATCATTCTCACGACCCATTACATCGAAGAGGCCGAACTGATGGCCGACCGTGTCGGCATCATCAATGGCGGCAAGCTCCTGATGGTCGACGGAAAGGAAGCCATGATGGCGCGGCTGGGACGGACCGAGGCGCATATCGCGTTGGCGAACGAGATCTCCGAGCTACCTGCCGCCGTTGCGCGCTTCCCGGTCGAGATCGAGCAAGGCGGAACATCGCTCTGCTACCGCGGCGGAGACGGCACCGGACGCGGCAAGGAAGAGGTCGCAGAGATTACCAAGGCGCTGATCGCAGCGGGCATCGACTACACCGGCATAGACGTGCGCGAGAGCAGCCTCGAAGACATCTTCGTGTCGCTTCTCGGAGAGGAGCAGGCGGCATGATCGGTTGGCGTTCCACTTGGTCGATCTACACGCGCGAACTGATGCGCTTCCTGCGCACAGCATTCCAGTCGGTGCTGGCGCCTGTGCTGACCACGTCGCTCTACTTTATCGTTTTCGGAGCAGCGATCGGCGGGCGCATGCCCGATCTGGGCGGTGTCGACTACGGTGCCTTCATCATCCCCGGCCTCTTGATGCTCACCCTGCTGGGCGAGACCACCAGCAATTCCAGTTTCGGCATTTACATGCCGCGCTTCACCGGCACGATCTACGAGCTGCTTAGCGCGCCCGTGGGCGTGGCCGAGACGCTGATCGGCTTCGTCGGCGCGGCGATGACCAAGAGCCTTATCCTGGCCGCGATCATCCTGCTGACCGCGCGGTTGTTCGTGGATTACAGTATCGCTTATCCGCTGCTCGCGGTGCTCTACATCATGCTGGTGGCCGCGGCCTTCAGCCTCTTCGGCTTCATCCTCGGCATCTGGGCGGACAATTTCGAGAAGCTCGGCATCATCCCGATGCTGTTCCTCACGCCGCTGACATTCCTCGGCGGGACCTTCTATTCGATCGACATGCTGCCAGAGCCCTGGGACACGATCGCGCTCGCCAATCCCATCGTCTACCTCGTCAGCGGATTGCGCTGGACCTTCTACGGTTCGAGCGATGTGAACATCTGGATCAGCTTCGGGATTACGCTTGCATTCCTCGCGGCGTGCGTCGGCGTAATCGCCTACATCTTCAAGACAGGCTGGCGACTGCGCGCATGACACGCTAGGCGGCGCGTCATGACTATTCGCCCCATCCGTTTCCTCGTCCCCGCGCTGGCGCTGTCCTGCGCAGTACCCGCCGCTGCAGAGCTGCCCGAAGGCGTGCAGGACATGATCGATGCGGCCATCGCCACCGGCGATCCGGCCAAGGTTGCAACCGTGCTCGAACTGGCCCGCGCGACCAACCCCGACGAAGCTGAAACGCTCGACGCCATCGAAGCCGAGTGGACTGCAGTCCAGACCGTCGCCGCCACCGAAGCGGCTGCCGCGAAGGAAGAGGCAATTCGCGAGGCAGGCATTTTCGAATTGTGGAGCGGCGAGGGCGAGATCGGTGCCTTCCAGTCCTCCGGCAACACCGATTCCGTCGGTGTCGCGGCTGGCATCAAACTGAAGCGCGAAGGCATCGACTGGACGCACCTGATCCGTGGCCGCGTCGACTACCAGCGCCAGAATGGCGAGACGAGCCGCGAGCAATTCCTCGCCGCCTACGAGCCGCGCTGGCAGTTCGACGAGAACCTCTTCGTCTATGGCCTCGCCCAATTCGAGCGCGACGAATTGCAGGGCTTCGATGCGCGTTATTCTGTGTCAGGTGGTCTCGGCTACAAGGTCTTCGACCGCGAAGGCCTGAAGCTATCGGTCAAGGCAGGCCCGGCCTACCGGATCACCGAATTTGCAGACGGAAGCAGCGCCAGCCGCGTGGCCGGACTGTTTGGTGCCGATTTCGACTGGGAAATCTTCAACGGGCTCACCTTCACGCAGGATGCCAATGCACTGGCCGAAACCGGTGGCGAGGTGCAGATCATCGTGGATGGCTCGAATACCAGTCTCAACCTTGTCAGCGGGCTCGATTTCGCAATCTCCGAAAAACTGAAGTCGCGCCTTTCTTACTCGGTCGAGTACGACAGCAACCCGCCCGCCGGTGCCGTATCGACCGATACGCTCACCCGCTTCACCGTGATTTACGGCTTCTGACACCCATGACGACACGTTTCGCCTTCGACATCCATGCACGAGACGGGGCTGCGCGCACCGGCACCATTTCGATGATGCGCGGCGATATCCGCACGCCCGCTTTCATGCCCGTCGGCACAGCCGCCACCGTAAAGGCGATGAAGCCGGAAACCGTGCGCAAGACAGGGGCGGACATCATCCTCGGCAATACCTACCACCTGATGCTGCGCCCGGGCGCGGAGCGGGTGGCAAAGCTTGGCGGTCTGCACAAGTTCATGAACTGGGATCGCCCGATCCTGACCGACAGTGGCGGCTATCAGGTGATGAGCCTGTCGGACCTCAGGAAGCTCACCGAAAAGGGTGTCGAGTTCCGCAGCCATATCGACGGCTCGAAGCACATGCTTACGCCCGAGCGGAGCATGGAAATCCAGCGGCTGCTCGGCAGCGATATCGTGATGGCCTTCGACGAGTGTCCGCGGGCCGACCGGCCGCGCGACGAGATCGCGGCGAGCATGGAGATGTCGATGCGCTGGGCCAAGCGTAGCCGTGACGGCTTCGATACCGGCGGCGAGCATGCAGAGCGTTCTGCGCTGTTCGGGATCCAGCAGGGCGCACTCGACGAGGAACTGCGCAAGATCAGTGCCGAAAAGCTCACCGACATCGGCTTCGATGGCTATGCGATCGGCGGCCTTGCCGTGGGCGAAGGGCAGGAGGCGATGTTTGCCACGCTCGATTTCGCACCGGGCCAATTGCCCGAGGACCGCCCGCGCTACCTCATGGGCGTCGGGAAGCCGGACGATCTCGTCGGCGCGGTGGAGCGCGGGGTCGACATGTTCGACTGCGTGCTGCCGAGCCGGTCGGGTCGCAACGGGCAGGCCTTTACACGGAATGGTCCGATCAACCTGCGCAATGCGCGCTTTGCGGAAGATCAGGAGCCGCTCGACAACCGCTGCAAATGCGACACCTGCGCTACCTACAGCCGCGCCTATCTGCACCACCTTGTGAAATCGCAGGAAATCCTCGGAGCGATGCTGATGACCGAGCACAATATCGCATTCTACCAGCAGCTCATGCAGGCGATGCGCGATGCGATCGGTGAGGGGCGCTTTGCCGGTTTCGCGAAAGACTTCCGGCGCGATTATCTCGGGGCGACTGCCTGATGGCGTGGCGGCGGGCTGTTGTCATCGGCGCCTCTGGCGGGATCGGTGCGGCGCTTGCCGACCAGCTTGAAACATCCGGGACGAAGACAATCCGCCTTTCGCGCAGTGAAGGTGGTGACGCGCATCTGGATCTCGAGGAAGAGGCAAGCATCGCCTCCGCGGCCGAGCGGATTGGCGAAGCCGGCCCGGTCGATCTCGTATTCGTTGCGACCGGCTACCTCCATGATGAGCAATCGGGGCCGGAAAAGGACTGGCGCCAGCTCGATGCGGAGGCTCTCGCCCGCAACTTCGCGATCAATGCAACGGGCCCTGCACTGGTCGCCAAGCATTTCCTGCCGCTGCTTCCGGACGAGGGAAGGGCGGGCTTTGCCGCGCTTGCCGCGCGGGTGGGCAGCATCGGCGACAATCGACTGGGTGGTTGGTATTCCTACCGCGCGAGCAAGGCCGCGCTGGTCATGCTGATCCGGACATTGTCGGTCGAACTTGCGCGCAAGAAGCCCGATGCCTTTTGTGCCGCGCTTCATCCCGGAACTGTCGATACGGCGCTGAGCAAGCCGTTTCAGCGCAACGTCCCTGAAGGCAAGCTCTTCACGCCGGATTATTCTGCCGAACGCGTGCTGAAAGTTCTGGACGATCTCGGTCCCGAACAAAGCGGCCGTCAATTCGCGTGGGACGGTAAAGAAATCATCCCATAAGCGCCACAAGTGCCCTTGCTCCTCACTGCCAGTACTTTAGAAATGGGTTCCTGGACTTTGAGGGGTTGCTCAAATGCGTATTCTGACTTCGCTCGCCGCCATGTGCGCGGCGCTTTCTCCCGTGGCGCTATCGGCAGAGGAGCTGGCTGAAACTGCCGCTCGCTTCGGTGCGCTTGAATCGGTCGAGATTTCGGCGCTTTCGCCATCGGGCTCGAAACTGCTCTATGTGTCGCCGGGCGACGGGGCGGACCAGACCATCTACGTGGTCGACCTTTCGGGCGGCGCTGCTCCCGAGCCTATCACCACCTCGAACGAAGCGATGACGCGCATCACCGACTGCCAGTGGGCGAACGAAGAACGCATCGTCTGCGACATCTTCGGCATGCAGAAGGTAGGCACCTACATCCTGCCATTCAGCCGCGTGATCGGCATGAAGTCGGACGGCAGCGATGTGACCCGCCTTTCTGCCGATACCCATAACGCGCGGGGCCTGATGCAGGACGGCGGCACCGTGCTCGCGCTCGACATCGAGGGTGAAGACGGCCGCATCCTCATGACCCGCGACTACGTGAAGGAAGAAAAGGCAAACACCCGCCTCGCCAACAACAAGGAAGGCCTTGGTGTCGATCTGGTCGATGTCGCAAGCGGCCGCAGCCGTTCGGTCGAAAAGCCGAACAAGATGGCAGACCGCTACCTTGCAGATGAGAGCGGCCGGGTACGTGTCATGTCGGTCAGTGACCGCAGCGGCGGGCTTGAGGGGTCGGACATCCGTTATCTCTACCGTCCGCAGGGATCGGACGAGTGGCAGCCTTTGTCGGAAGTCGAAGTGGAAGGCAGCCGTCTCGGCGGTTTTGTTCCGACCGCCGTCGATAGCGCAAAGAACGTGGTCTACGGTTTCGAGCGCCAGAATGGCTTTTACAATCTCTATTCGATGCCGCTCGACGGTTCGGGCAGCAAGACGCTGCTCAAGCAGGTCGACGGAGTGGACGTCAGCGGCCTCATCCGTATCGGACGGAGCAACCGCGTGATCGGTGTCAGCTACGTGACCGACGCGCGCTATGTCGAATATTTCGACCCCGAGATCGATCGACTTGCGCAGGGGCTCAACAAGGCTCTGCCCGGATCGCCGCAGATACGCATCGTCGATGCCAGCGACGATGAAAGCGTGCTGTTGATCCAGGCGTCGAGCGACGACAATCCGGGCATGCTCTACCTCTACGAGAAAGCAAGCGGCGCACTTTCCGAGCTGCTCCCGATCCGTGACCAGCTCGACGGCTACCAGCTCGCCGAAATGAAGCCGGTGACCTATGCGGCTTCGGATGGAACGCAAATCCCCGGTTACCTGACGCTTCCGGTCGGCAGCGACGGCAAGAACCTGCCTACTATCGTCATGCCGCACGGCGGCCCCGCCGCGCGCGACGAATGGGGCTTCGACTGGCTGGCACAGTTCTTTGCCGCCCGCGGTTATGCCGTGCTCCAGCCGAATTTCCGCGGATCGGCGGGTTATGGTGACGAGTGGTTCGGCCGCAATGGCTACCAGCAATGGGACGTTGCCGTGGGCGATGTGAACGATGCCGGTCGCTGGCTCGTCAGCGAAGGCATTGCCGACCCGTCGAAGATGGGCATCGTTGGCTGGTCTTACGGCGGTTACGCCGCGCTCCTCTCGCAAGTCGTCGATCCCGAACTGTTCGGTGCAGTCGTGGCGATCGCACCGGTGACGGATCTTAACCTGCTTCTAGAGGATTCGCGCGGTTACACGGGCTACGAAGCGCGTCGCCGCCAGATCGGTGAGGGGCCTCACGTGGCTGCCGGTTCGCCCGCGCGTCACGCGGACCAGTTCAAGGCACCTGTCCTGCTGGTGCATGGATCGCGCGACGTGAACGTCAGCGAGGCGCACTCCAAGCTGATGCGCGACCGGCTCCAAGGCGAGGGCAAATCGGTCGACCTTCTGGAATTCGACGGTCTCGACCACTACCTCGAACATAGTCAAGCTCGCCGGATCATGCTCAAGCGTATCGGCGACTTTCTCGATACCCAGCTGGTGAAATAGCCGCTGGAGCACGCATGGGAGGAAAAGTGGGCTGGAAGGACAATAACCGCGCATGGCGCAACCAGCCCGCCTCCTTTAGCAGGCAAGCTGACAATCGCGAGATCACGCTGCTCGTCCTGCTCGGCGTGATCTCGATCCTTTTGTGGCATTCGCCTTACGGTGGATACGTCCTCTATCCCTTCAGCATTCTCGCAACCTGGTTCCACGAGATGGGGCACGGCTTGGCGGCGATAGCCTTTGGCAACGACTTCGAACGGCTGGTGATCTTCCCCAACGGATCGGGTTATGCGCTGCATGTCTCGGAAGGGCAGCCCTCGCGCGTGTCGACTGCGGTAATCGCCGGGGCTGGTCTGCTCGGTCCGACCATTGCGGGCTGCGCGCTCATCCTCGCGTCGCGCACGCACCGGGCGACCAAGACAGCGCTGATCCTGCTCGGCGTTGCGCTTGTCGGCTCCACGCTCATCTGGGTTAGGTCGACGACCGGCTGGGCGGTGCTGCCGGCACTCGGCGCGGCCAGCCTTGCGATCGCCTATTACGGCCGCGAGGCTCACCGGCGGTTCGCGGTCCAGTTCCTCGGCGTTCAGGGCTGCATTTCGATCTACAGGGATTTCGGCTATCTGTTCAGCGAGGGCGGCTACATGGAAGGCCGGATGCAGGTCTCGGACACCGGCCATATCGAACAAGCATTGCTGCTGCCCTACTGGTTCTGGGGCGGCCTCATCACCGCGATAATCCTGGCGATGGTCTTCTATTCGCTGAAGATCGCGCACGGGCGCTGATAACGCGCACGTCCAGACCGCAAAAGAAAAGGGCGGCCCCGAAGGACCGCCCGTTTCTGTTTCCCGGATAGCCGGAACTCTTAGCGCGAGTAAAACTCGACCACGAGGTTCGGTTCCATGGTGACCGGGTAGGGCACTTCGTCGAGCTTCGGAACGCGGGTGAAGGTGATCTTGTCGTTGCCGTCGGGCGCGACGTAATCGGGAATTTCACGCTCGGGCAGGCTCTGCGCTTCGATGACGAGAGCCATTTCCTTGGCCTTGCTGCCGAGGCTGACGACGTCGCCGACCTTGACGCGGGCCGATGCGATGTTGGTCTTCACGCCGTTGAGGTAGATGTGGCCGTGGCTCACGATCTGACGGGCTGCGAAGATGGTCGGAGCGAACTTGGCGCGGTACACGACCATGTCGAGACGCTGTTCGAGCAGGCCGATCAGGTTCTGACCGGTGTCGCCCTTCATGGCCGACGCTTCCTTGTAGGTGCGCTTGAACTGCTTTTCGGTCACGTCGCCGTAGTAGCCCTTGAGCTTCTGCTTGGCGCGGAGCTGCAGGCCGAAGTCGGACATCTTGCCCTTGCGGCGCTGACCGTGCTGGCCGGGGCCATACGAACGCTTGTTGACCGGGGAATTCGGACGACCCCAGATGTTTTCACCCATCCGGCGGTCGAGTTTGTACTTGGCGCTCTTGCGCTTCGACATAAGTCTTTCCTTCGATTTGCTGAGCCACCCCATCGGCAGCCATTCAACCCGGCATCGCACCGCAGAAATTCGAGGATTTCTACGCGGCCACCGCTTCACCGGGGTGCGGGGCCAATTAGCGAAGCGCGCGAATAGCAGGATATCGCCATGCGTCAAGCGGAGTCGGACGAGCGATCCGGCGAGTTCTGAATCTTTCTTTCTGCTTCCTGTAACAAATGACATGCTAAAGTCGCAATAAGTGACGTAATGGCAACAGGTTAGATCATGTGGTTCACCTCTCGTTACTTAAGCTTGAACCAATCACTGCGGGCGGCAATAGGCCGCGCCCCCCGCCGATGCGGGACTAAAAAACCAAAAAAGGGAATACTGATTATGCGTAAGTTCGCACTCCTCGCCGCAGTGGCCGCAGCTGCTGTCGCCACCCCGGCCGCAGCCGAAGATGAAGGCGGCGAATTCCGCGCCGAAGTACGCGGCGGCGTGATCTGGGTCGAAGACTTCAGCGAAGCCACCCTCGGCGCCGCTGTCGGCTACGACTTCGATCTCGGCGAGACCGCTTTCGCAGGCGTCGAACTGTCGGGCGACAAGATTCTCGTAGAAGGCGCAGAAGTGCTGATCGGCACCACCGCGCGCCTTGGCCTCAAGGTCGGTGACGAAGGCAAACTGTTCGCAACCGGCGGCTACGACTTTACGCTCGACGACGATGGCGGCGACGCATGGCACCTGGGTGCCGGCTACCACCACAAGCTTGGTGACAGCCTCTACCTCGGTGCGGAATACCGTCACTACTTCGACGATTTCGTCGATGCAGACGCAGTCAACGCAGTTGTCGGCCTGACCTTCTAAGGTCCGCCGCAATACGATTGCGAGGGGCGGGCCGCAGACGCGTTTCCGCCCCTTTTTCTTTGCGTGTCAGGCTTTGCGTACGGCCGAGCAGAAGGCCGCTATCGCATCGGCGTCCTTGGCGCCGGGCGCGGTTTCGACGCCTGAGGAGGTATCGACCATCGGGGCGCCGGTTTGCGCGATCGCATCGGCGACGTTCGAGGCCGAAAGTCCTCCGGCAAGCCCCCAGGGGAGCCCGCTCTTCTCCCGCCGCAGAAGGGACCAGTCGAAGCGCAGTCCCATGCCGCCGGGCAGCGCCGCGTC
>JABDNC010000002.1 GCA_013001165.1 Erythrobacter sp. | reverse complement strand
GCTCACCCACAGGACCGCCGAGGCTCGCCCCGGAATAAGCGCCAGCAATGATACCGACCAGCGTGATGCCGATCTGCACGGTCGATAGGAACTTGCCGGGATCCGACGCCAGCGAAAGCGCCGACTTCGCCCCGAGGCTCCCCTGCTGTGCGGCAGAGCGCAGCCGCGAGGTCTTGGCGGAAACGATTGCCAGCTCGCTCATGGCGAAAACGCCATTGAGCAGGATGAGCCCGGCAATGATGAGCAGGTCGGTCCAGGGAAAGGGTGTCACAAGGGCTTCGCTAGCACAAAAGTGCAGCGCTGCCAGCGGTTCTCGGAACAGGCTGTGAATTGATGTGTTTGGAAACTTCTAGAGGCGCTGGTGGGCGCGTCCCACGGCACCCGACCGTCCAAGAGGCATCAAAGCCCGGACAAGACGGTCAGAATGAAGGGGAATTACAATGAAAACATCACGGATTTTTCTCGCAGGACTGTCTTCGATCGCCCTGCTTGGCACCTCGGCCTGCGTTACCGACCCGAACACCGGTGAAAAGAAGGTTTCGCGTACCGTCCTCGGCGGAGTTGGCGGCGCAGTCGCCGGCGGCCTGCTTGGCGGTGTTATCGGCGGCAAGACCGGACGCATCATCGGTGCGGCAGCGGGCGGCGCAGCCGGCGGCTATGTCGGCTACCGCATGGACCAGCAGATCAAGGAACTGGAAGAGCAGACCGCCGGTTCGGGCGTCGATGTTACCGAAGTCGATGGCGGCGAAGCCATCCTCGTGAACCTACCCGATGGCGTGACCTTCGCCACCGGCAGCGCGACGATCAACTCGGCCTTCCGTGCCACGCTCGACAATGTCGCAGCAAACCTCGTCCAGTATCCCAACAGCCTGATCGACGTGTACGGCTACACCGACACGACCGGTTCGGATTCGCTCAACCAGCGCCTGTCCGAACAGCGTGCGCAGGCCGTTGCCAACTACCTCATCAGCCGCGGCGTCAGCTCGTCGCGTATCCGCTGGGAAGGCTATGGCGAGCAGTACGAGCACCTCAAGGTCAAGACCGCCGACGGCGTGAACGAACCGCTCAACCGCCGCGTCGAAATCAAGATCATCCCGTTCGACCAGGATGACGTGGATGCTGCACAGGGAAACTGATGCAGATGCGCCCGTAACAGGGCAAGGCTGAGCCGAGACCTTCGGAAAGTCGCATTTGGGGAGCCGGCCAACCAGCCGGTTCCCCTTTTTACTTGGTTTTTGAGGAAACCGCCGCCGCGCGTTCGGCGAGGTGATCGATGGTGGCGCCATGGATCGCCGGGGCACTAGCCACCACGCCGAAGGCGCGTGGGTCGCGCTTGTTGTAATTGAGCTTGCGACCGAAGCTGTCGGAGACGGCGGCCCCGGCTTCGCGCGCTATCAGGCCGGCTGCGGCGATGTCCCATTCGAAGCCCCAGCGAAGCGTCGCCACAAGGTCGGCTTCGTCAGCAGCGACCATTGCGATACGCAGGGCGATCGAGTTGGGCTGGTCAACCTGGGTCAGCATCCTGTCCTGCTTCATCAGGTCCGCCGCGGGGACACGCGCTCCTGCGAATTCGCTGCGGGTGGATGCGATGAGCTTTTGTCCGTTGCGAGTTGCGCCCTGGCCGGCGACCGCCTGCCAGACTTCGCCGCGTGCAGGGGCGCAAAGCGTACCGATCAGGGGCCGACCGCTGCTGATGAGCGCGACGGAAACCGCCCAGCCCTGGCGCCCGCGGATGAAATCGCGCGTTCCGTCGACCGGATCGACCATCCAAATGAGATCGTGATCAAGGCGTGCAGGATCGTCGGAAGTCTCCTCGGACAACCACCCTGCCGAGGGCAAGAGCGCGCCAAGCTCTCGTTTCAGGAAGGCATCCACGGCGAGGTCCGCCTCGCAAACGGGGCTGCCCGGCTCCTTCTCCCACGAGCGCAGCTCTGCACCCGCGCCAGGCCACAGGCCGAGCGCGATCTTGCCGGCTTCAGCGACAATGGATTCGAGTCGTTTGCTATCGATCATGGGATTGCGGTCGCACTGCACCGGAAAACGGCACTTTTCAAGCGGGCCTACGTATGCTTATGCGCACCGCGACTCCCTTCACCCAAACCGCGCATCTGCGCGAAGGACCAGACCCCCGATGAACATTCACGAATATCAGGCCAAGGAACTCCTCGCGAAATACGGCATCGCCGTTCCAGCAGGACACGCAGCAATGACCGTCGAAGACGCGGTCGCAGGCGCGAATCAGCTTCCCGGGCCGCTCTATGTCGTGAAGGCGCAGATCCATGCCGGTGGCCGCGGCAAGGGCAAGTTCAAGGAACTCGGCCCCGATGCCAAGGGCGGTGTCCGCCTGTCGAAGAGCATCGAGGAAGTCGAAGCCAACGCCAAGGAAATGCTCGGCAACACGCTGGTGACGATCCAGACCGGCGACGAAGGCAAGCAGGTCAACCGGCTCTATGTCACCGACGGCGTCGACATCGAGAAGGAATACTACCTTTCGATGCTCGTCGACCGCGCTACCGGCCAGGTCGCCATGATCGCATCGACCGAAGGCGGCATGGACATCGAGGACGTCGCACATGAGACGCCCGAGAAGATCACCACGATCACCATCGACCCGGCGCAGGGCTTCATGCCCCACCACGGCCGCGCGGTGGCCTTCGCCCTCAAGCTGACCGGCGACACCAACAAGCAGGCGCAGAAGCTCGCCAAGCAGCTCTACACCGCCTTCATGGACCTCGACATGGAAATGCTCGAGATCAACCCGCTGGTGGAAGACAAGGAAGGCAACCTCCTCGTCCTCGACACCAAGATGAGCTTCGACGGCAACGCTCTCTATCGCCACAAGGACGTGGAATCGATGCGCGACGAGACCGAGGAAGACCCGGCCGAAGTCGAAGCATCGGAATACGACCTCGCTTACATCAAGCTCGACGGTAACATCGGCTGCATGGTCAATGGCGCAGGCCTCGCCATGGCAACGATGGACATCATCAAGCTCAACGGCGCCTTCCCGGCAAACTTCCTCGACGTGGGCGGCGGCGCGACGACCGAGAAGGTCACCGCGGCGTTCAAGATCATCCTCAAGGACCCGGCAGTCGAGGGTATCCTCGTCAACATCTTCGGCGGCATCATGCGCTGCGACACCATCGCAGAAGGCATTGTGGTCGCGGCAAAGGAAGTCGAACTCGACGTGCCGCTGGTGGTTCGCCTCGAAGGCACCAATGTCGAGAAGGGCAAGGACATACTCGCCAACTCGGGCCTGCCGATCGTCCCGGCAGACGATCTGGGCGATGCAGCCCGCAAGATCGTGGCAGAGGTGAAGAAGGCGGCCTAAGCCTTCGCTTCAAACCAAACGGAAAGGCCGTGCCAGCTTCGTGCTGGCACGGCTTTCGTGCTTCAGGGGGTCGGCTTGGGCTCGGGCAGGACGGGCGGCGTGCTGTCCATATAGGTCAGCCAGTTGCGCCAGATGGTCAGCGTCCGCCGGTCGGTCATGGCGATGCTACAGTCCAACCCCATCACGCCGCGGATCGTGCCCTCTTTCCAGTCTTCGTAGACCGCGCCGCATTCCGCATCGCGATAGGCGAGGAAGGCCGCATCGCTTGCTTCGATGTCCTTCGCCAGCTCCGGGCGGTCGGAATGCAGTTCGACCGCCTTCGCGAGATAGGTCTCGCGCCGCTCGTCCGCGCGGCCGAGCACATCGGCATAGCACTGGTTCATGTCGATCGTGGTCATCGCATCGGGGCAGCGCTGCGGATGATCGGGACCAAGCGCGTCGAAGCGGAATACCAACTCACCGCCCGACTGCATGCGGACCGCCGCGAGCAGGCCCTCGCCCGGGAAGTTTGGGTTGCGGCACTTCAGCGTGAGCGCGTGGAAATAGGCCGCGCAGTCCTCCACCGCGATCAGGCGGAAGGTCAGCATGCCGTCCTTTTCTTCCCATCCGGTGAGGTCGGCGTTGAAATGCTTGAGGCGCAGGACCAACGTGCCCTCCTCCTCCATCAGGTAGAGATGCTCGGTGAAGCGAATCGCGCCTTCGCCATCCTCCTGAACGAAGCTGCCCACCATCGTGCCGCCGCTCTGGGGCAGCCAGCTCTCCATGGCGGGTGCCCCGCCGATGCCGGTCCCCACCCACTGACCAACCAGCCAGTCCATCTGCTCCAGCGTAGCCGGAGGCGGCGTGTGCCCTTCGGGCGCAACCCGCGTTTCCTGTGCCGCAGCAGGCGCTGCCAGCAACGCCAGAGCCCCTGCAATCATCGTCCAGCCGCGCATCGTAAACCTCCTGTCTGACACGCGAAACTATTCGCCCCGCCAACCATAGTAAAGGAGACTGCCCGAGCGCGCTTGACCTGCGGATTTCCGCGGGCGAGGGAGCCGGAGAGGCCAACCAGATTCCGTGCCGACCCAACTTGACGTTTACGTAAACGCAAGCTAGGTGGGCGCCACAGTTTCTATCGAGAGGAAGGTAACACCGATGAAAATCCTCGTCCCCGTCAAGCGGGTGATCGATTACAACGTCAAACCGCGCGTCAAGGCCGATGGCTCGGGCGTGGACCTGGCGAACGTAAAGATGAGCATGAACCCCTTCGACGAAATCGCCGTCGAAGAAGCGATTCGCCTCAAAGAAGCCGGCAAGGCGGAAGAAATCGTCGCCGTTTCGATCGGCCCGGCAAAGGCGCAGGAAACGCTGCGTACCGCGCTCGCCATGGGTGCGGACCGTGCGATCCTCGTCGAAACCGATGACGAAGTAGAGCCGCTCGCCGTCGCCAAGATCCTCAAGGCCATCGCCGAGGAAGAGACCCCGGGCATCGTGATGCTCGGCAAGCAGGCGATCGACGACGATTCGAACCAGACCGGCCAGATGCTCGCTGCCCTCATGGGCCGTCCGCAGGGCACCTTCGCCAACACCGTCGAAGTCGATGGCGATCATGTCACCGTGAAGCGCGAAGTCGATGGTGGTCTCGAAACCGTGAAGCTTTCGCTTCCGGCCATCGTCACCACCGACCTTCGCCTGAACGAGCCGCGTTATGCTTCGCTGCCGAACATCATGAAGGCGAAGAAGAAGCCGCTCGATACCAAGAGCCCGTCCGATTACGGCCTCGACACCACGCCGCGCCTCAAGACTACCAATGTCTCCGAACCGCCGGTTCGCCAGGCAGGCGAGAAGGTCGAGGACGTCGATGCGCTGGTCGCCAAGATCAAAGCGCTCGGCATCGCGTAACCCGGACTAGGAAGGAATAGACTTATGAAAACTCTCGTCTGGGTCGAACACGACAATGCCGAGATGAAGGACGCCACCCTCGCTGCGGTCACTGCGGCGAGCAAGCTGGGCGAAGTCCACCTGCTGGTCGCAGGCTCGGGCTGCCGCGCCGTGGCCGAACAGGCTGCCAAGGTCGCGGGCGTGGGCAAAGTCCACCTCGCAGACGACGCCGCTTACGAGCATGCGCTGGCTGAAAACGTTGCCCCGCTGGTCGCCGATCAGATGGGTCACCACGATGCCTTCGTCGCGCCTGCCACCACCACCGGCAAGAACATCGCTCCGCGCGTCGCAGCCCTGCTCGACGTGATGCAGGTGTCGGACATCCTCTCGGTCGAAGGCGACAAGACCTTCACCCGTCCGATCTACGCAGGCAACGCGATCGCGACCGTCGAAAGCTCCGATGCGAAGCTCGTCATCACCGTTCGCGGCACGGCATTCGAAAAGGCCGCCACCGAAGGCGGATCGGGCACGATCGAAGAGATCGCGGGTGCTGGCGACGCCGGCCTGTCCAGCTTCGTGAGCGCGGAAATCGCCGAGAGCGACCGTCCGGAACTCACCAGCGCCAAGGTCATCGTATCGGGTGGCCGCGCCCTCAAGGACGCCGAAACCTTCGAGCAGGTCATCACGCCCCTGGCGGACAAGCTCGGCGCAGGCATCGGTGCATCGCGCGCCGCAGTCGACGCAGGCTATGTCCCCAACGACTACCAGGTCGGCCAGACCGGCAAGATCGTGGCTCCGGAGGTCTACATCGCAATCGGCATCTCGGGCGCGATCCAGCACCTTGCCGGGATGAAGGATTCCAAGACCATCATCGCCATAAACAAGGACGAAGACGCCCCGATCTTCCAGGTCGCGGACATCGGTCTCGTCGGCGATCTCTACAAGATCGTGCCGGAGCTTACCGAAAAGCTTTGACGCAAAACCTGATCTAATTCAGACCCCTTCGAGCCTATACTGGTTCGGAGGGGTTTTTTATGCGGTCGCTCGCTAATTCCATATCGCTTTTGCTCGCGATAACTTGTCTGGCAGCAGCCAATGCTGCCTCGGCGAAAGACGATCCGGAGATCGTTGTACTCAAGCCGTCGAGTCCATGGAATCTCGACATGGGCGAACACAAGTGCCGCATCGCGCGGCTGTTCGGCGAAGGTGAGAACCAGACGATCTTCATGATCGACCAGTGGGACCCGTCGAAGACGGCGCAATGGACCGTCGCAGGGCCTGCCCTCGAAAGATACCGCAACGGACGCAAGACCGAATTCGAATTCAGCGATGGCGGTGACGCCGGCGAGTTTGATCTCGTCGGCTCGTCCCTCGGCGATTTCGGAAACGCTATCCAAAATTCGAGCGGCTTCGTTGCAGACGAGGCGGAGACGGGAGAGGAGGACGAAGAGCCCGACTACGCTGCCAATCCGCGCAGCTTACCCGAACTCGACGCCAAGGGTGCGGCGGCTCTCGAATGGCTGACCCTCTCCCAGCGCGGGCGCACGCCGGTGCGGCTTCATCTCGGATCGCTCCAGGCGCCGCTCGCTTCGATGAACGTGTGCATGGAAAGCCTCGTCGAGTTCTGGGGCTTCGACATTGCGGAGCAGCGCAGCGTTGCCAGCCCACCTGAGGTGACGAACATGAGTACCGTCGTGCGCGAAATCGGTGAGGAATATCCCAATACGGCCCTCAAGCGCGGTGCACAGGCGGACTTTCACATTCGCCTGACTGTCGACACGCAGGGCGAAATCGAGAATTGCGTACTCCTCAACCAGACGGCCGTCGATGATTTCGACCTTGGCGGTCACCCCTGCACAGCCTTCGGGCGCTATGCGAATATCGAACCGGCACGCGATGCCGCTGGCCAGCCCGTGAGGACCTATCTCGCCAACCGGATCGTCTACCGCGTGGGGCGCTAGAATGCGCAAGTTCGAATTTCCCTTGCTAGCCGGTGTCGCATTGGCAAGCAGCGCAATGGCCGTCGAACCGGACGCCCCGGAAGCCTTCCAGACCGATGGCCAGTGGCGCCTGTCGAGCCTTGAGGACGGGTGCTCGGTCGCGCGCGATTTCGTAAGAGGTGACGAGCGCGTCACGCTTTCGATCAAGCGCATCCACCCGCGCTCGGCAGTCCAGTTTGCGGTCATCGGCGCACCGATCCTCGAAGGCAGCGGATCGCTCGAGGCAGGCTTTCTGCCCAGCGAAAAGCTCCACCGGTTTGATCGTGTGGCAGCAGCTTCGATCGGTGAACGCGACGGCGTCGTTTTTGCAGGCCGCCTCTTTCCCGAGCCCGAAGAGGGCGAAGAGCGGCTCGTGGCAAGCGAAGTGACCGATTTCGTGATCGTCGATCCGCGCGGGACCAAGACGACCTTGCATACCCGCGCGATCGATCAGGCGATCTCGGCACTCGACAGCTGCGTCACCGAGAGGCTGAAGGACTTCGGCCTCGACCTCGAGGCCCATTCGAAACTCGACAAGCACGTCACCCTGCTGGACGTCGGCAAGCTGGCCGAGGCAATCCAACGCGGCTATCCGAAAGAGGCCGTGCGCAAAGGCTGGGACGGCATGGTTCCGCTACGCCTGATCATCGATGGAAACGGCCGTGTCATCCATTGCCACGTCACCAACTTCCTGACCGCCAAGATCCTTCGCGATGCAGCCTGCGATGCGATGAAGGAGCATGCGCGCTTCGATCCGGCGAAGGATGCAGAGGGCAATCCGGCAACGGATTTCGCATTCCAGCAGGTTCGCTATCTCACCGCTGGCGGCCAACGTCCGTTCTCGGCGGACGCACACGGATTTGCCATCCGCCACGATTAACCCGAAGGACTTAGGCGAACACTGCCATCAGTCCGTGCAGCGTCACGCCGACGAGCCCGCCGACCAGCGTGCCGTTTACGCGGATGAACTGCAGGTCGCGGCCAACGGCGCTCTCGACACGGCCGGTTAGCGTCGTCGCATCCCAGCGGCGGACAGTTTCCGAGACCAACTGCACGATCTGGTCGCCATAGCGCGTGGCGATGCCGACGGCAGTGCGGCGGGCAAAACGGTTGACCTGCTGCTGCAGGCGCAAATCGTCGCGCAGCGCCGAGCCCAGTTCGGCGAGTGTTTCGCCCATATAGCCGCTGCCCGTACCGCCGCTTTCCCGGATGCTCTTGATGAGGCGCGCGCGGATCCGCTCCCACACGCCCTGCCACCAGTCGGCAATGGCGGGATTGTTGAGCAGTTCGACCTTCATTCGCTCGACACGCTCCTGCATTTCAGGGTCTTCCCGCAGGCCTTTAGCAAGTTCCTCGAGCCCTTCCTCGATCTTGTCGCGCAGCGGATGTTCGGGATCGACCAGCACTTCGGCGAGCAGCTTGTAGAGACCGTCGATAACCGAATTAGCAAGCCGCTCGTCGAGCCCGGTGAAGCGCAGCACGGCATTGGCGCGCTTGTGCACCATGTCGCGCACCATGCCTTCGTTGTCCTCGAGCACGATGCCTGCCCAGCGGATGATCTTGTCGATCACCAGCTTGTGGCGCCCGTCGGCGATCATTGCGTCGAGCATTCCGCCAAGTAGCGGGGCGATTTCCAGTTTCTCGATCTGTGCGGCGAGGCCGCTGCGGACCTGGGTGCCGAGACGGTCCGGATCGAGCGATTCGAGTACCTCGACCGCCAGTTCGCCCGCCCCTGCACGTACGCGGCCGTCGTTCCGCGCCTTGGGGTCCGCGAGATAGCTTCCGACGGCTCCGGCAAGGTTCATCGCGCCCATCCGGCGCGCGACGACCTGCGGAGTCAGGAAATTGTCACGCAGGAAGCCCGCCATCGTATCGGCTATGCGGTCCTTGTTTTCAGGAATGATCGCGGTGTGCGGGATCGGCAGGCCGAGCGGGCGTCGGAACAATGCCGTCACCGCGAACCAGTCTGCCAGACCGCCGACCATCGCTGCTTCCGCAAAGGCATGGACGTAGCCCCAGGCCGGATGCACCTCGAGATAGCGCGCGGAGAAGATGAAGATCGCTGCCATCAGGAAGAGCATTCCCGTGGCGGTGCGGCGCATGGCGCGTGCACGATCGGGCGGGAGCGGCGTCCCGCCCGTCAATGTGCTTGGTTCGAGTGGCCGCCCCATAACCTAGGTGACGATTACTCCGCCGGTTCGATCCCGGGCTGGTTGCCCTTCGAATCGGCAAAGCTGTCCTCGTCGCCCGGACGGTAGGTGAGGAACCTGTTCCGCAGCCACGGTCCGGCGCGTTTCTCGAAGCCGTCGGCAAGGCTGAAGCCCGCCGGGACGATCAGAAGCGTGAGAAGGGTCGACAGGATCAGGCCACCGATCACCACCGTGCCCATCGGCGCACGCCATGCACCATCGCCCGAAAGGCTGAGCGCGGTCGGCACCATGCCGGCAGTCATCGCAACCGTGGTCATGACGATCGGCTGAGCACGCTTGTGACCGGCGTCGATGATCGCGTCGATCTTGCGGGTGCCCTTGTCCATCTCCTCGATCGCGAAGTCGATAAGCAGGATCGAGTTCTTAGAGACGATGCCTAGCAGCAAGAGTACGCCGATCAGGACCGGGAAGGACAATGGCTGCCCGACGATCCAGACCAGGAAGATGCCGCCTAGTGGCGCCAGCGCCAGCGAGGTCATGTTGACCAGCGGGCTCATCAGTCGCTTGTAGAGCAGCACCAGCACCGCGAACACGAGCAGGATGCCCGCGAGCAGCGCGATGCCGAAGTTGTCGAGCAGTTCCTGCTGGAGCTCGTCCTCGCCCACCTGATCGCGGATGACGCCTTGCGGCAGGTTGGTGAGCGTCGGCAGGGCATTGACCCTTTCCATCGCATTGCCGCGCAGCACGCCACTGGCCAGATCGGCACCGATCAGCACGCGGCGGTTCTGGTTGTAGCGCTGGATGGTCGTGGGACCTGCACCGAAGGAAATGTCCGCGATCCGGCCGAGCGGGACCGAGGTGCCATTAGCAGTCGGGACCGGCAGGTTCTGGATCGTGGTGATATCCTCACGCGCTTCTTCCGGAAGGCGCACGGTGATCGGGATCTGGCGATCCGACAGCGAGAACTTGGCGGCGTTCTGCTCGATCTCGCCCATGGTCGCGATACGGATTGCCTGGCCGACAGCCGCGGTCGATACGCCGAGGTCTGCCATCAGTTCGGGGCGCGGCCGGATCAGGATTTCGGGACGCGGAACGTCGGCCGTGATGCGCGGCGCGACGATCATGTCGAGATCCTTCATCTCCTCGACCAGCTGGGCAGCCGTGTTGTTGAGCAGCACCGGATCGGAGCCGGCCAGCATGATCGAGAGATCGCGACCGCTGCCTCCGCCGCCGGGACCGTTCATATTGTTCCAGCGCACGCGCGCATCGGGAATGCTCGACAGCGTCGGAGCCAGATCACGGGTAAAGACGTAGGACGGACGTGCACGGTCTTCCGACAGCGTGATGTACAAGGTCGCATTGCCTTCCGACACACGCTCGAGCACGGTTTCGACTTCCTGTTGCTCGTACAACAGGGCCGCCACGCGGTCCGCCACGCGCTCGGTATCTTCGAGCGTAGTGCCGGGGACCATCTCGATGCGGACCTGCGTAGTCGAATCGTCGACTTCCGGATTGAACTGGAACGGCGTCTGGCCGAACAGCAGGATCGTCAGCAGGAAGGAGAACCAGCCCACGCCGAGCATCCAGACGCGGTGATCGTAGAAGCGCGCTTCGAGATAGCGCCAGCTCTGGGAGAGGCGCTGGCCGAGGAAGCGCAGCACGAAGCCCAGGCCCTTGAGCAGTCCGAATGCCACGGCGAAACCGACCGCTGTTGCCACGGTGAGCTGGATCAGTTGCAGCGGGCGCATGATCAGCGAATGGAGGAAGGTCTCTTCCTCTGCTGCTGCATTCGCCAGCGTCTGCGGAATCTGCAGGCCTTCGAGAGCGTTGAAGCTCATGAAGACCCCGACAGCCGAGACGACAAGCAGGAGGATCGTGGTGAACAGCAGCGAGAGCGCATAGGCCCAGCGGCGCTTGGGCGGCGTCACGCCATCGCGGCGCTTGTGCATCTTGCCGCGCTCGAGCGACCAGTGGAGGACGTTCATGTAGCGGTCCATCCACTTGCCTTCGCCATGCGAGGCATGTCCCTTGGCCTGCAGGAAATAGGCCGCGAGCATCGGGGTGATCATACGCGCAACCGCAAGGCTCATCAGCACCGCGACAACCACCGTAAGGCCGAAGTTCTTGAAGAACTGGCCGGTAACACCCGGCATCAGGCCGACCGGCAGGAAGACCGCGACGATGCAGAAGCTCGTGGCGACCACCGGCAGGCCGATCTCGTCGGCCGCGTCGATCGAGGCCTGGTAAGCGGTCTTGCCCATCCTCATGTGCCTGACGATGTTCTCGATCTCCACGATCGCATCGTCGACCAGCACGCCGGCCACCAGCGCTAGGGCGAGCAGCGACATCTGGTTCAGGTTGAAGCCGAGCAGATCCATGAACCAGAAGGTCGGGATAGCCGAAAGCGGGATGGCGACGGCGGAAATGAAGGTCGCACGCCAGTCACGCAAGAAGAAGAACACGACGACCACGGCGAGGATCGCGCCCTCGATCATAGCGGCGATCGAGCTGGAATACTGGTCCTTGGTGTACTTCACCGTATCGAACAGCTGGATGAATTTCACATCGGGGTTTGCCGCTTCGATCTCTGCGATCTTCTTCTGCGCTGCGGCAAAAACGGTTACGTCCGAGGCACCCTTCGCGCGGCTCATGTAGAAGTTGACGACTTCCTGGTCGCGAACCTTCGAGATTGAGGTGCGTTCGGAATAACCGTCGCGCACGGTCGCCACATCGGCAAGCTTGAGAGTGGTGCCATTGGCAAGGCGGATCTGGCGCTGCGAGAGTTCGAAGGCGGTGCCGTTATTGCCGAGCACGCGAACCGACTGGCGCGTACCGCCGACTTCGGCCATCCCGCCTGCCGCATCAAGGTTATCGCGGCGCAGGACCGAGTTGATTTCGCTCGCGGTGACGCCGTAGGCCTGCATCTTGGGCAGGTCGAGAATGACTTCGATCTCGCGGTTCACGCCCGCGAAACGGCCGGCTTCTGCCATGCCGTCGATCGAGAGCAGCTGCTTGGCCACCGTATCGTCGATGAACCAGCTCAGCTGCTCGATGGTCATGTCGTTGGCTTCGACCGCATAGATGCCGAGGAAGCCGCCAGCGATCTCGACTTTCTCGACACGCGGTTCGAGTATCCCGTCAGGCAAGCTTCCGCGCACGCGGTCGATCGCGTTCTTCACTTCCGCAGTGGCATTGTTCGGATCGGTGCCGATCTCGAACTCGACGAAGGTATTCGAGCTACCTTCGCGAGCAGTCGAAGTAAGCTTGTTGACCCCGTTGACCGAGCGGATGGCCGCTTCCACCTGCTGGGTGATCTGGTTCTCGATTTCGGTCGGCGCGGCGCCGGGCTGCGAAATCGTGACGTTGACTGCCGGAAATTCGATATCCGGGTTGTTCACCACGTCCATGCGGACGAAGCTCAGGATCCCCGCGAGCAGCAGCGCGGTGAAGGCAACCAGCGGGATCACCGGGTTGCGGATCGACCAGGCGGAAATATTGCGGAAATTCATCGCTTGGCGCCCCTTAGTCGTCGGCCGAACGCGGGTTTACGGTTTCGCCTTCGGTCAGGAAGCCGCCGGCGCGAAGCACGATCTTCTCGTTGCCGCTGATGCCGCTTGTGATGACCACGCCTTCGCTGGTGACCATGCCGGTTTCGACCGCCATGCGCTGGACCTTGTTTTCATCATCGACGACGTAGACGAAGCTACCCTCGTTGTCGGACAGGACCGCGCTCTCGGGCAGCAGCGGTGCCGTGGTGGTGCCGCTCAGGATGCGGGCCGTGGCGAAACCGCCCGGACGCAGCGCAGGATCATAGGACAGCGCGATACGCGCAGTACCCTGACGGTTGCGGGCATCGATGGTCGGCGAAACCTGCCAGACCTGGCCGGTGAAGCTCTTGTCCGAACCCACCGGAGTGACTTCGGCCGAAACTCCTGCGCTCAGTCGCGCGAGCTGCTCTTCGCCGACCTGGGCGAGCATTTCGATTTCGCCGCCGCGGGCAAGGCGGAAGAGTGCGCCCGAACCGGCCGAAACCGTGGCGCCCACTTCGACATTGCGTTCCAGCACGAGGCCGGCGGAAGGAGCGACGATGTTGAGGCGTGCATTGCGGGCGCGCAGTTCACTCAGGCTGGCCTGGGCGACGCGGACACGGGCAACTGCGGCATCGCGGGTCGCGGTGAGCCTGTCGACATCGGCCTTCGAGACGAAGCCGCGCTCGACCAGCTGGAGGGCGCGGTCGAGATTGGACTGGGCGAGATTGGCATCGGCCTGTGCCACTTCGACCTGTGCTGCGGCGGCGCGCGCCTGCTGCGACTGGACCGAACGGTCGATGACGGCGAGCACCTGGCCCTGGCGGACCCAGTCACCGGCTTCGACGGGGATCGAAACGACCCGGCCACCTTCGCCGACAACGCCAACGGGCGCTTCACGCCTCGCGGCGAGCACGCCGGTGGCGACGATCTGGCCTTCGACCGTGGTTCGGCCGGGCGAGACGACGGTGATCGCAGGAGCCTGCGCCCCGCGATCGGCCACTTCTTCTTCCGCGCCCATGGTCAGGAAGACATAAAGAGCGACGATCGCCGCGAGAACGGCGAGAGCGATCACGATATAGAGGCGCTTCTTCGAACGCGGCTCGTCGCGCCCGTCGAAAGCCGTTCCATCGAGTGTCACGGCCACCGGCTCCTCACCTTGTGCCTTGATATCGGATTCATACGTCATTTGCCTGCCCCATCCTGGTCGCGGCCATTGCTGGTGAAGTGTGTTAGTTCACTAAATCACAAAGCGCAAGAGCGCGCATTCCCGCCTTACTGCATGCAAACTGGCGGGCAACGCATCACTCGACCGGGGGTATAGCACGCCTGACGAAACGTAATAATCGCCAATTTCAAACGACGAAGGGCGGCACGGGTTATCCCGTGC
>JABDNC010000197.1 GCA_013001165.1 Erythrobacter sp. | reverse complement strand
GTCGCTGACGAAACTCACTCGCCCTTCTCCCCCATCCGCTCATCAAGACGCATTTCCATAGCGACCAGACGTTTACGACGGCGGCGGGCAACGACAAAGCGCCACGTGAAGCTTGCCACCAGATATCCCGCGCCAGCACTAACGATCGCCAGCACCAGGAAGCCGAATGCCGTAACACCGCCGACTTCGAGCCAACGCGCCAGTGCGCCACCGTCTTCGGCAAGCTGTCCGGCGCCCGCGCCCATCGCGCGGTCTATGTTTAGGACGAAGGCCCCGGTCTTGTTGGCGAAAATCAGCCAGAACGGCAGGGTAAACGGGTTGGTGACAAACGTGACCAGCGCGCTCAACGGCACATTGGCCCGCGCCGGAAGAGCAAGGAATGCTGCAAGAAAGATCTGTCCGATAGGGACGATGAATGCGGCGAACAGCCCCAGCGCTACACCGCGCGGAACGCTACGACGGGTAAAGCGCCAGAGCTCGGGCGTGAGGAAGCGATGGGCGATAGGCTTGAGGTACTTGTTGCGCGCCATTTCTTCGCGCGTGGGCATGTATTTGCGGATGAGATCCGCAAGGAAAGTCTTTGACCTGGGTCCGCTCAACGCCACGCTCCCGCAATGCGCGCCGCAACCGCGGGACGCAAGGGCGCTTTATCGGCGATAGGAAGTGAACCTGACATGATGTTCCATGTGGTAGCCGATCGGCGTTGAAAAAGGGGTAACGAGCTTCGATCAGCCTTTTTCGCGCATCAACCGGGCCTTGTCGCGTTTCCAGTCGCGTTCCTTGATCGTCTGGCGCTTGTCGTGGGCTTGCTTGCCCTTCGCCAGCGCCAGTTCGACCTTGGCCCTGCCGGTCGAGTTGAAATAGATCGACAGTGGCACGAGCGTCATGCCCTTGCGTTCGACCGCGCCGAACAGCTTTTCGATCTCGCGCTCATGGAGCAGCAGCTTGCGCGGACGGCGGGGTTCGTGGTTCAGCCGGTTGCCGTGAGAATACTCGGGAATGTTCGCGTTGATCAGCCAGACCTGCCCGTCGCGCACCTCGGCATAGCTCTCCTTGATGCTCGCCTCACCCGCACGCAGCGCCTTCACTTCGGTGCCCTGCAGCGCGAGCCCCGCCTCAAAGGTCTCCTCGATATGATAATCGAACCGCACCCGCCGGTTGTCGGCGACGGTCTTCTGCTTGTCGAAAGTGGCGGGTTTGGGACGTGCCATAAGGCGCACGCCTCTAGGCGCTCAGTGGCGAAAGGCCAAGGGGTGAAACGGGACGCCCTGCATCTGATGCCTGTTCGATGACGATGTTTGTCAGTCGAACAGGAGCAAGCAGCCGAAACCCGAATTCACAGAAGGCCCGCGTGAACCAGCGCCTCGTCGACGGCCTTGCGCGATGCCTCGCTCGCATTGCACAGCGGAAGGCGGACGTCGCATTCGAACCAGTCGTGGACGCGGCTGAGCGCGTATTTCACCGGTGCGGGGCTCGCGTCGGAGAACATCGCGTAGTGCAGCGGGAAGAGCCGGTCGTTGAGCTCGCGCGCCTTGACGAGATCGTTGGCGGCAATCGCATCGTGGAATTCGGCGCACAGGGCCGGCGCGACATTGGCGGTGACCGAGATGCACCCTGACCCGCCTGCGGCCGAATGTGGCAGCCACAGCTCGTCATTGCCCGAGAGCTGGCAGAATTCGTGGTCGAGGCCCATGCGGTGATCGGCGACGCGCGACAGGTCGCCGCTCGCATCCTTGATGGCAACAATCCGGTCGGGATACTTCCTGACCAGTTCGACCACTGTTTCGTCCTCGATATCGGTCACGGTGCGGCTTGGCACGTTGTAGAGCACGATCGGTAAGTCGCTGTTCTCGGCAAGGAAGCTGAAATGCGCGATTAGGCCGGTCTGGCTGGGCCGGTTGTAGTAGGGCGCGACACACAGGCCGGCAGCAGCACCGGCCTTCTTGGAAAACTGCATATGGAGCAGCGCGTTACGCGTATCGTTGGACCCGCAGCCCGCGATCACGGGGACGCGGCCGGCAGCCTGTTCGATGCACACCTCGATCACGCGGTGATGCTCTGCGTTCGACAGAGTCGAGGCTTCGCCCGTCGTTCCGCAAGGGACCAGGCCCTTGCTGCCGTTTTCAATCTGCCAGTCCACGAGCCTGCGGAAAGCGGCCTCGTCAAACGATCCGTCGCGAAAAGGAGTCGCCAGAGCCGGTATCGAGCCTGAGAACATTTACGGGAGTCCTGCGTTAGAGATATGAAAAAGGGCGCTTTTGGGCACCCAATGTCGCAATTCATTCACCGCCTGATAAGGAGGGGCCGGGCATTATGTCCAGCATGGGCCGAAAAACTGTTATCTCGCTCGCACTTACGACCAGCGCCGCGCTGGCGTTTCCTGCCGTTGCAATGGCGCAGACGCCGACCAGTTGGCCCGATGGCAGCAATTCCATGGTCGCCCAGCAATCCTCGCGCATGGCGCAGGTGCTTTCCGACTGGGAATATCTGACCAAACGCGACGACCTTTCCTTTGCAAGCTATTCGGGTTTTGTCACCCGCTACCCCCATTTCCCGAAGCAGGAATTGCTGCAGCGACGCGCCGAAGCCGCGCTCGACCGCGATGCCGTATCGCCCCAGCAGCTGGTGGCCTTCTTCGACAAGCATCCCCCGATCACCAATGGCGCCAAGGCACGCTACGCGCTTGCTCTTGCCTCGTTGAACCGACCCGAGGCTCAGGACTTGGCGCGCGAAGCATGGCGCGGCGGCAGGATGAGCGGCCCCGCCGAAGCCTATATGCAGGGACTGTTCGGCCAGGCGCTGACGCCCGAAGACCACGATGCGCGGATGAGCGCGCTGCTGTGGCAAGGCGACATGGAAGCGGCCTCGCGCCAGATCGTGCGTGTGTCGCCCGCTTATCGCGACATGGCGCAGGCACGCCTTGCGGTATTGCAGGGTTCGACGCCCAGCGAAGCCGGCATTGCCGTTCCCGCCGGTGCGCTCAACGATAGCGGTTACGTCTTCAACCTCGCCCGGCATTATCGCTCGACCAGCAATTTGCCGCAGGCGATCAACCTGCTGGCGACCCGCGCGGATTTTGCGACGCCTGCATTCGACGGCACCGCTTTCGTCACCGAGAGCCTGCGTATCGCGCAGGGAGCAGATGCCCGCAGTGCGGTTCGCATTGCCTCCAAGGTCGACGACCTGTTCGAGCCTGGCACCGACATTTCGGACGGCTCATTCTCGCTGCGCGACAAATACACCGACCTGATGTGGCTAGGCGGCACGAAGGCGCTCTGGTCGCTGGGTGACGGCGAACAGGCCGCACCGCTGTTCTACCGCTATGGCGCTGCCGCCAAGACCCCGCTCACCCGTTCCAAGGGCTTCTTCTGGGCCGGCCGCGCCGCCGCGAAGGCCGGCAACCGCGCCGAGGCTGAGCGCTACTGGAACATGGCGGCTGCCTATCCCGATTATTATTACGGCCAGCTGGCATTGAGCGAACTCGGACGTTCCGTCCCGACCTTCGCGCCCATCCAGACTGCGGGCATCACCGAAGCCGACCGCACGGCGTTCAACGCAGATCCGCTCACGCAGGCCCTGCGCGAAATGGCGAACAACCGCCGCGCATGGCAGACCGAGCGTGCATTCTTCGAGGCTTTGTCGGAAAAGGCGAAGACCCCGACGCAGATGGCATTGGTGGCCGAACTCGCGCAGGAAACCAGCCTCAATGAAATGGCTGTCGTTGCCGGTATGGTCGCCGGCGAGACCGGTGTGGCCGGGTTCGAGC